>CACLRR010000048.1 GCA_902609415.1 uncultured Chlamydiae bacterium | reverse complement strand
GCTAATATAGAGTCAGGTGTTGTTAAAAGGGGTCGTGGAAGACCTAAAAAACTTAAGGTGGAATCCGATGAACAATTGCCAAAGAGAGGACGTGGAAGACCAAGAAAGATACGTCCGACAGGCCAGAAGGTTGAGATAAAATTTCAAAAGAGGGCAAGAGGAAGACCAAAGAAGAGTGAAGTGATTGAAAGTGAAGTGTATGTAAAGGGGGATCAAGTCAATCAGGTTGGTCATAAGGTGTATAAGAAGGTGGATCCAGACTACATTGTAAAACATCTACTTAGCTACTTTACAAAACTTATAATTGTCCATAATGGGCTTTTAGAAAGTGAAGGAGAGGAGAAGAGACCTTTATTTAATAGGTTAAAGTCTATTGATTTACAGATGATAGGGCTTTGTAGAGAACTGTTAGGTCGAGAAGAGGGTGAGTAATTGTTGCATCAAATGACTGTAAGTGTTTGATGTAGATGTATGGGATGCGATTTAAAGAGAGTTTATTGTCTCCGTCATGGAGAAACCAAATGGACAATGTCAGGCCAACATACATCAAACACTGATATCTCGTTGACAGAGAATGGCAGAATTGAGGCTAGAGAGTTAGGAAATCGTCTTAGAAGAGAAGAAGTAAAGTTTGATAATGTTCTTTGTAGTCCCTATCTTCGTACTAGAGAGACCTGTGAATTGGCAGGTCTTTTAAACGATGCTCAAATTAATGAAGATTTGAAAGAGTGGAACTATGGTGATTATGAGGGTATTACCACAAAAGAAATTCAGAAAATAGATCCAGGTTGGACAGTTTTTTCAAAACCAACCCCTGGTGGGGAGAGTTTTGATGAGGTCTTAAAAAGAGCAGATAGATTGGTTGAATCCCTACTTAAACTTAGCGGTACAGTAGCTATTGTTTCTAGTGGACATTTTACGCGCGTGATTGCTTCTAGATGGATTGAACAAGATGTACGTTTTGGGGCAAGACTCAAACTGAGTACGGGATCAATGGGTATACTTGGTTTTGAGCATGGCAATCCGTGCATAGAATTATGGAATTCAATTTAATTTTGAAAAATAGAGAGTAATTATTTTTCAAATCAAAGCAGGATAGAATTACAATTATACCCTCTAGTAGAAATAGTGTATGTGATCATTTTATATTGGGTGAAACATATAATACACAGATGAAACAAGTGATGCAGTCGATCAGATAAAGTGATTGAATTAATAAAAAAAATTATTATATGATAAGTCTATGAAACCATTAATCATATTGTGTTGTATATTTTCATTTTTCTCATCAAAACCTGATTATGTAGTGTCCTCAAAAAAGGCTACAAAGGATGTATCTCAGGTGCTTGAAAAGCAGTATGACGTCTCTCTTTTAAATGGTGGTGGGTACTATAAAGGAGAGAAAGTTGCAATGCTCTATATGGATCTTAAGTCTAGAGCTTCCATGACAAAGAATGAAGCTCAAAAAGTGGTTGTAAGTTGTATCTATACCTTTCTTAAACAGGCAAATGCTAATCTTAAGCTTAAAAAACACTTACTTAAAAATGAGCTTTCTAAAAATGACATTAGCCTTAGTATGATTTTTTATAATAAGCATAATCAGATTGATCCTGATTTAGCGAAGGTTGAATACAGACAGGGAGACCTTATCTTTTTTTGTTATGATGTAGCGACAAAGAAATTTCTTCCTTTTATTTCTGAATCAATTTGAGGCATTTTTTAGTAATAGAGTAAGTTTATTAGTTACCTGGTTTTCTTCGATTTGGAGCATGCATGGATGATTGATAGGGCAATTGTTCTTATAGCAAGGTGAGCAATCTACTTTTTTATAGAATATATGAGTCTTAAAAGGATGCTTATCTAAAATATTTCCCAGAGGATACTTACAGAGCGCTGTGAGGCGGGATGAGGTGTAGTGCTGCTTGAGAGCTTCAAGGATAGGCGTAGTAAGTATCAGGTCACCAAGGTAATTAGGTAACCTGACTAGTATCTTTTTCATGCCATGATTTTATTGTTTGGATACGTTGTTTGCAATAGTAAGATCTTCATTCTCATTTATTTTGAGGCCAAATTTATCATTCCCGATTGATTTGATCTGACCTATTATTCCAGTAATGCTAAGAGTTTGATGGAACGCTTTAGAGGCTTCTTCTTTGCTCCCTGTATATATGAGAAATAGAGCACCATCTACTTTACTGATCTCTAAAGCGATTACATCCTTATCCTTCAGAGTGACATAGTCTGTCTTT
>CACLRR010000047.1 GCA_902609415.1 uncultured Chlamydiae bacterium | reverse complement strand
TCTTTACTTATTTTTATGCGATCAATCATCAGCTCAAGGGTGTTTTTTAGTGATCGATTATACTTAATTGGGTCATCAAGATGTTTGATTTCTCCATTGATACGAATTCTTGAATACCCTTCCTTTTTTAGCTTTTCAATCATCTGTAAGAAGGTGAGTGTTTTCGGTAGTTGTATTGTCGAAAAGATAGTAATAGGGGTAAGATTTGGAAGCCTAAGCATGCCATCTAGGATGTATTGTGGTGAGATAGCTACAATTTTCTCTTTTGTCTCAGGACAATAAGGAGTAGCTTTAGCTGCATATAGAATACGTAGATAGTCATAAATTTCTGTATAAGTGGAAAGGGTGCTACGTTGTGTGCTTGTTGTTTTCCCATACTCTAGTGCAACTGTTAAGGGTAGATTTTCTATATTTTCAACCTGAGGCTTTTCAGGTTGTTTTATAAGGGATCTGCTCGATACAGGCAGAGTTTTGCTAAAAAGTCTTCTGCTTTCAGCATAAATTGTATCAATAGCAAGAGAGGTTTTGCCACTTCCTGAAGGGCCTGTAAATATAGTTAGTTTATTTTTAGGAAGTGATAAAGAAACCTTATCAAGATTATTCACTGAGCTATTTGTGATCTCAATTGTATCAGAGATGACTGGAATGGTATTTGAAGAGACTAAAGATCTTTTTTTTGGTTTTATTACACTAGATAAACTTTTTCCTGTAGGAGAGTTCAGCCTGCTTGTCTTTATGGGGGTATTTTCACTTTGAATAATACCACCCTCCTGACCACCTTTAGGTCCTAAATCAATAACCCAGTCTGAGCTCTTGATTAGATGCATATTGTGTTCGATAACAATGAGTGAATGACCATTTTCTATTAGTCTTTTTAGGCAAAAGATCAATTTTTTTACATCAAAGGTGTGGAGACCTGTAGTTGGTTCATCTAAAAGATAGAGTGTTTTCTGTTGGGCGGGAAGAATCAGATGAGCAGCACATTTTATGCGTTGAGCTTCTCCTCCGGAAAGAGTTGTTGCAGATTGTCCAAGTTTTAGGTAGCTAAGACCTATATCTAAAAGGACCTGAAGTTTTTTTGCGATTTTTGGAATTTCAGAAAAAAAATGATAGGCTTCTTCTACAGTCATATTTAGCACATCACTGATCGATTTATCTTTATAGAGAACTTCTAAAGTTTTAGGATCAAAACGTCTTCCTTTGCAGTGAGAGCATGTTACCCATTGATCTTTTAGAAAATCCATATCAATTCTCGTAAGGCCAAGACCTAAGCAATAAAGGCAAGAACCTTCGCGGACATTGAAGCTAAATCTTGAAGCTGTATAACCATTGGTTTTACTTAACAGAAGACTAGCATAAAGATCTCTAATATCATCGAAGATCTTTACGTAGGTTGCTGGATTGGATCTTGGGGTTCGTCCTATGGGAGATTGTGTGATTGAGATCACTTTATCAATGTTGTTTGCTCCTTCTATTGATTGATATTTACCCACCTGCTTTTTTGTTTTAGCATATAGATTAGAGAGAAGGGGATAGAGAGTACCCATAATAAGTGATGACTTTCCAGATCCTGAAAGCCCAGTGATAGTAACAAAACGATTGAGAGGAATTGTTAGGTTGAGATTCTTTAGATTGTGATGAGAGGCACCTTTTAGTTCAAGAATTGGGCCTTTATTTAGTTTTTCGTGGTTTGCAAAGGGAATGAAATGAGGATCTTTTAGTGTGTTTCCTGTGATTGATCTAGGTTCATCAATAATAGTGGAGATGGATCCCTGAGCTACAATCTCTCCACCATTACTCCCTGAGTTAGGTCCAATATCAACAATAGAATCAGCTTCTTTCATCGTATCTTCATCATGTTCAACAACAATAACAGTATTTCCTTTGTTGCGTATTGTTTTGAGGGCACTAATAAGATTATTATGATCATAAGGATGAAGCCCAATGGAGGGTTCATCTAGGATATAGAGCATGTTGGAAAGGGGAGAGCCAATATGATGGCTAAGTCTTACGCGCTGAGCTTCACCTCCTGAAAGAGTATCAGAGCGTCTATCAAGAGTGAGGTAGCTAAGCCCTACCTCTGTTAGGAATGTAAGTCTACTTACTATTTCTTTGAAAAGATCATTTGTTATTTGTTTCTCTTTTGGTGTGAGTTTTACAGTTTTAAAAAAAGCAAGAAGTTGTTCGATTGGTAGGTTGACAAGATCAGAGATGGTCTTATCTTTAAACTTACTTGAAGAAGGGTAGGGGGTAAGTTTAGATCC
>CACLRR010000046.1 GCA_902609415.1 uncultured Chlamydiae bacterium | reverse complement strand
TTAAAAAATAAAGGTAGAGCTGGGATTTAAAGTGTCTAAGGATAAAAATATTAACTTCCTTGAGGATAAACATATTAACCTCTTTAAGGTGATGATTGATCCGCGAGGGTCTATGCGTTCAATCGCTAAATTGCCGCTTGTGTTTTCTCTTCTATTGGCATTTTTCTATGGATTTGACTATATCGTCACTAGCCTTATTCAGCATGGGGCTGTAGGTAGTACCTTTTCTATGCCTCTATTTTTATTGTTTACCATAATATTTTCTATACCTTTAGGTTACGTCTCCATCGTTGTTTCGGCAGCTATTATCTTGTGGGTTGGAAAAATTCTTAGTGGGAAAGCAAGCTATAGTGAATTGGTGAAGGCTCTATTTCTTCCAAAAATAGTTAGATTTTTTCAGTCAATTCTCCTGTTTTTCATACTTGGTATTTATGGAAGGACGTTATTTGTTGGTCCAGTGATGCATATGTTTGGATATACATTTTTTTCCGTAATATTTGTAGCTCAGTTAGTTCTAGGATTTTGGGAGTTTATTCTAACGCTACATACTATTGGTGAAGCTCAACAATTTTCAGCATGGATGTCTCTTTGGAATTTAATTTTGGGTTCTCTTCTTTTCATTATCATCTGCATGATGCTTTTCTTTTTTGCTACATTTTTTGTGAATGGAAGCGTTGTTAGTTTCATTGGCACAAAGATTAATTTAATACACTATCTAGGGGCATCATATGTTAACTAATAATAAAACAAAACTTAGGTTGTTTTCAGGGCTTTTATTTGCTGCTGTTCTTATGCAACCAATTGGCTTTTCTATTCAGAAAGTTTCTTGGTTTGATCTTTTTAAACGTACTGCTTCTGTAGATGATGTGCGTGGGTGGACAAAAATTCAGTCTAAAGAGGGGAATTGTCAAGCACACTTCCCAAAAGAACCTGAGCACTTGAGTCAGAAGATGAAGATGCAGCACGATAATATAGAGCTTCAATATGATGTTTTTGTTGCCGATCATGATCGAAAAGCGGTTTTCATGATGCTTGTTGCAAGGTATCCTTCTGAAGTATCTGAGGATAATGGAAAGAAAAACCTAGAACATTTTCTAAACACAATCTTAAATCAAAATCCTAATAACCGTCTTATCTTTGCAGATCTTGTTACTGTACAGGAGAAACACCAGGGGCTAGATTTCTTCATTCGTACTAACAGAGTCTATTTCAAAGGAAGGGCTGTACAGGCAAATAACTGCCTCTACCTTCTTGCAATGGAGTGCGAGGTTAACAATTATAATGAGAAGCATTTCAACTATTTTATTGAAAAGTTTCAGATAAAATAGAGATGAAAGGTGCTTTTTTAACACTCTTATTTCATGCTTTTGCCACTTGGCTAATGATAGGCATGATCTTTTTTGTTCAAGTTGTTTATTACCCACTATATAAGAGATTAAAAAAGCACCTTACCACTTTTGAAAAAAAAGATTTGATTCACATGGGATATCTGGTGGGGCCAACGCTGATGATCGAATTGGTTTCAGGAGTTGTTGTTCTCTTTGCTTTAGATAAAAGCATTACATATAGAATTTTAGCTTATATTAATGTTACCTTATTAGTTTCGGTTTGGATTGTAAGCATTATAATTAAATGTAGACATAGGTCTTCAAAAAAAACACTAATGTTTCTCCGTTTTCACCACATGCTGCTAACTTCAAATTGGATTCGAACTACTATTTGGGGCATTCGTGGTGTGGTTGTTCTCTTTATGGTCTATTATTCTATACTCTAGTAATTGAGAAATCTGTTATCATTGATGCACATTTGAGGAGAAATATTCTATGGATGCTGTTTGCTATAATATAAATCTTTTGAACCCAGTGACGAACGTCGATGACAGAAAATGGGTGAAACCCCGTGACACGATTATTTCATCATTCGCTCTTGCATGCCTGACCTGCATTGGTGCATCATATTTATCACCAATGCCTCTGGCTTTTTCCATAGTTGTATTATCATGTGTTAATCAAGTGACTGATCGTAAAGTCTCTAAACTTTTTGGAGCGTTAATCGGTGTAGTTCAGGGATTGGTAGTCGGTCATTATGTTGGTCATGTTCTAAGCCTTGCTACATGTGGATTATTGCTTTTCTTTGGTATGAAACTTCACAGGATAGAAAATCATCAAGAACTTAATCGTCGGATGAGAGGCATCATTATACCTGCTACGATCTTATTGAGATATTTTATCACTATGCATATTCATAAGAATAGTTTTTCGTTGATATTTAGGCTTAGTGAGTTAATTGGAGTTGTTTTGTATTCTTTAACAGGTTGGAAAGGCGGTCTTAATACTTCTGTTGCCATTGATATGCCTGACCCAGTAAATAGAAGTTTGTATAATTTGATATCACAGCTTAATCCTAGGCAAGGAAACAGTTTTAGTGATATAAGAGATTGGCTTCTTCAGTATTTAGGCTCTCGACTGCCACTGGGTGATATTAAATCAAATATAAATCTACAATTTTTCCAGTATGAGATTAAATATCCAACAGTTGAAGAGATTGGGGGTACAGAACTTTCAATGGATTGGAGTCAATTTATTCAAGACCTACGTAATAGTACTCCTGTTGATGAGCTGGGTGGTCAGGTGGAATTGGATCAAAGCCTAGAAGTTCTTTCCTCCACTGAAGTAGAAAGTTTATTAAACTTTAGAATTAGGACAGCAAATACTGAGCTAGATCGCCACGAATTTGCAATGACTCAGATATGCAA
>CACLRR010000045.1 GCA_902609415.1 uncultured Chlamydiae bacterium | reverse complement strand
GAAGAAGTGGGAAACATTGCTTAAGTTGTTTTCTATTAATCATGATGCTAAAATATACTAATATTTTTTACTGTGTTATAAACATCGATAGAAATACCTAAGACATATATCTATGATATTCGATTCACATTTTCACATTATAGACCCTGCATTCCCATTAGTCGAAAATCAGGGTTTTCTCCCAGATACATGTACAGTCAAAGATTATCAACAAAGAACAGGATTACTCAACATGCATGGTGGGGCAATTGTTAGTGGTTCATTTCAAGGTTTTGATCAACGTTATCTGATAGCCAGCTTGCAGGCACTCGGTAAAGGGTTTGTTGGTGTTGCTCAGAATTATGGATCAGTTGGAGAGGCTGCAAAGTGGATCTTGAGTTTTTCAATGCTGATAGGAAAATTAGAAGTTTTGACAATTATTGCCATTTTCCATAGAGCTTTCTGGAGACAATAATATGAATTTTAGCCCCACAATAAAGCAGGGCTAAAATATGATTAGTTCTTTATTAAAGTAAAGGTGCAATTACTAGACTAACAATTGCCATTACATTAATAAGAATGTTCATTGAAGGGCCTGATGTATCTTTAAAAGGGTCGCCGACAGTGTCGCCAACAACTGTTGCAGCATGAACGTCAGTTCCTTTGCCACCAAAGTTACCTTTTTCAACATGTTTTTTAGCGTTACCCCAAGCCCCACCCGCATTAGCCATCATAAGCGCCATAAGTACGCATCCCAGAAGAGCACCTCCAAGCATTCCACCTAGAGCCTCTGGGCTAATTAAAAAGCCAACTAATACTGGAGCAGCAACTGCAATAACACCTGGAAGAATCATTTTTTTGAGTGCAGCAGTAGTAGCAATGTCTACGCATTTAGCAGTATCTGGCTCCGCCTTACCTTCTAATAGCCCTTTTATTTCTTTGAATTGTCTTCTTACCTCTTCAATCATCTCAAAGGCTGCATCACCAACTGCTGTCATAGTTAAAGAGGCAATTAAGAATGGAATTGTTCCACCAATAAATAAACCAATTAAAACTTCAGCACTATTGAGTTGTAATAAGAAGTCTGTTGAGTTTGCAGCTACAGTCTCTGTGTAGGCAGTAATAATTGCTAGAGCAGCAAGTGCAGCTCCACCAATTGCAAATCCTTTACCAATTGCTGCTGTTGTATTGCCCAGCTCATCAAGAGAGTCAGTAATTTTTCTTGTATCTTCCCCAAGTCCAGCCATTTCTGCAATGCCTCCGGCATTATCAGCAATTGGGCCATAGGCATTAATTGCCATCGTCATGCCCACAGTAGCCAGCATTCCAATTGCAGCAATACCAACACCATACAAGCCTACAAAAAGGTTTGAAACGTAAATGATCAAGCAAATCATAAGAACTGGTATCACAACGGATTGCATGCCTACTGACAGGCCTTTGATCATCACAGTAGCAGATCCAGTTTGACCAGTTTCAGCAATATCTCTGATAGGCTTTCCAGCAGTATAATATTCAGTCACAAGACCGATAATGATTCCACCAATACTTCCCATAAGAACAGCCGCCCAAATATTATTCGAAACGTCTAGAAAGCTAATTAAAAAGTATGAAGTAACAATAAATAGAACCGCTGATCCAATCGTCCCCATTCTGAGAGCTGATTCAGGAGATTTGTTTGAAGAAAGCTTAACAAATATGATTCCAATAATAGAGCAAACAAGACCCAGTGATGCAAGCGCTAGAGGGAGAAACATAAGCACACTTCTATTTCCACCCAACATATTTAAGGCAACTACAGAAAGTGTAGACGCAATTGCAATAGTTGCAATCATTGAGCCACAGTATGACTCAAAAATATCTGAACCCATTCCAGCAATATCACCAACATTGTCACCAACATTATCAGTAATAACTGCAGGGTTGCGTGGATCATCTTCAGGGATACCTGCCTCAACCTTTCCAACAAGGTCAGCTCCAACATCAGCACTCTTTGTGAAGATGCCTCCACCAACACGAGAGAAAAGAGCTACTAATGAGCCGCCCATTGCAAAGCCATGAAGCGCTTCAGAGTGTTCAGCGCCAAAAAAGTAATACAGTCCACCAAGACAAAGGAGACCAAGCGCTGCAACTGAAAGCCCCATGACTGATCCGCCAAAGAATGCAACAGTAAGTGCTGAAGCGCTTCCTTTGTCGTGCGCTGCTTGAGCTGTTCTGACATTAGCAATAGTCGCAGTATTCATGCCTATATAGCCAGCTGTAGCAGATGTTAAAGCTCCTACAACAAAACATAAAGCACTAGCAGCTCCAAGAAAGATATAAAGTAGAACGAGCAATACTAATGCAAAGATACTAAGCATTTTATATTCACGCTTCATAAACACTATCGCGCCAATATGAATTTGTTCACCAATTTTTTTAACAGCGCCACTTCCACCATCTTGTTTTTTGATCCACTGATAGATAATTACTACAATGAATAAGCCTAAAACACCAAGTGAAGGGGCAATCAAATTTTGATCGAAATTCATTTTTTCTCCTTTTTATTTATTAACACATATTTATTTAAATTAATTATAGCATGATGCTAAAATGAAGTGATTTTTTTTAACTGTGTTATAAAGATCAATAGAAATTACCTAAGACATATATCTATGATATTCGATTCACATTTTCACATTATAGACCCTGCGTTCCCATTAGTCGAAAATCAGGGTTTTCTCCCAGATACATTTACAATCAAAGATTATCAACAAAGAACAGGATTACTCAACATTCATGGCGGGGCAATTGTTAGTGGTTCATTCCCCTGTATTTAAGGGCTTAGGCTTGTTTTCTAGATTGTT
>CACLRR010000044.1 GCA_902609415.1 uncultured Chlamydiae bacterium | reverse complement strand
CATAAAAGACTTACGTTCTATTAGAGATCAGGTAATGCCTGGAATTGATTTAAAGATGGAAATAGCAGGTGATAAGAAAAATAGTCTTGATATACATTTTATAGGACTTTTTCGTGAATATAAAGCATTTAAAGTAGAACACGGCGTGTATGATTTTGTTTTGCTTTCCTCTCTTGCTAAGGCTGTTAAACTTAATCGAGCTTATAATCCTCTCCATCCTTGGCAAGATTCTTTTTCTGAATGGGATAGTCTCTACAAAACTAGCTTTACGTATGATGAGCGCATAGGAAGTCTTGATGCTGCTCTTTGGTTTCATCTTACTCCAAGGCGCGTCGATTATTTTTCTTTTTCTGTAGGTGGAGGAGGACGTTTTGTAGAAATCAGAGAAAAATTTATAGCAAAAGGAAATGAAAAAAAGGATTTATTGCCCCCGTATTTTACAAGTTCAGAAGCGGTTCTTAAATCAATAAATCACTTAATGGGTTTTGAATTAGGTCTTGATATACAGCATAGACCCACATCGAGGGTTACTTTTATACTTCCCATTAAGGCTGCTTTTCTTGGTAATTTAATGACATTTTCGCAAGTTTTAATTGATACAAGGAATGAAGCTTATAACCCCTATTATTCTACTGATCAATTTAAGATTAGAGCTAGTGGCCTGTTAGAAGCGTCACCCAATATTGAGTATAAGCTTTCAGAATCTTTAAGTATAGGTGCTACATATACAGCGTTTGGGGTATGGGGTATTACTAGATTTAATAATTTCGAGATTCTTTATTCAGATAAGCATATGGATAAAGTTGCTAAAATAGAGGCTGATAAAAAACTCTATGCTCAATCTTTATCAGGTTCAGTTTCATTTATTTTTTAGTTAAAAAACCTTTTTTGGATTTACAGATGGAATACTATGTTCTTTTATGAAAGGAAACCGCAGATAAGTTATATGTTTAGTGATAGAATAAAAAAATGAGAAAGGTAGAAAACTCTCGACAGATTTGCTCTGGCTGCTTCGTTCCCGATCTGACCTGGTAAACAAATTTTGAGATTCTCTACCTTCCTCAAACTTAATTATAAGAAATAGTGTGAATATTGGCTATAAATAAAGAAATTGAGTTGCATATATTTTTAGACTGTTCTAAATCAAAGAGTTGAGACAGTCTGTTGTTTTGTCTGAGGGCCTGAATAGAGGATCTTTCCACCACGTTTTCCTGGTTTGAGGCCCATATTAATCAGATAGTCAGCATTTTTAATCATCTCATAATTGTGATCAATAATAATTATGGTGTTTCCCCTGTCTACGAGATGGTGAAGAAAGTGGATAAGGTAGTTCAAGTCCTTAGGATGGAGCCCCGTTGTAGGTTCATCAATTAGGATTAGTCTATTTTTAATGATGGAGGTTGGTATAGCTTTAATGAGGGAAAGACGGTTTCTTTCTCCATGAGATAGTTTATGGCACTCTCGATTTAGTGGAAGGTGCCCCAGGTCAAGTTTTTCCATCTGTTTTAATAGATCTTGAAGTTTTTTAATTGGTGGAAGGATTTCTATGGCCTCTTTTGCAGTGCAGCTAATTAGATCTGTGATAGAAAGACCTTTGTAATGTACTGAAAGGGATAAGGAATTTAGTTTCTTGCCTGAGCACGCACTACATGTTGTTCTAACTTCTGGAAGATATTCTAGGCGGGAGGTTGTAAAACCAAGTCCCTGACAGCTTTTACACATTCCATTTCTGTGATTAAAACTAAAGTGTTGCGGTAGTAGCCCATAACTTAAAGATGTTTCAAGCGAGGCATAGAATTGTCTCAATGGTGTGAGAATATCAAGATATGTTGAGATTTCTGATCTAATGTTTTTAGAGGAATGCATTTGAATAGAAATTAGTCCTTTAATGGATTTGAGGCTTGAAAATGTAGCCATTTTATGTATATACGTCTTGGGTTGTTTTTTTAGTTGAAGAAAGTCATGAATTCCTTGTTTAATCACATCAATAAGAAGAGTTGATTTTCCTGCTCCTGAAACACCTGTAATACAGGTTAGTGCATTTATACCAATTTCTACATTTAGGTTTGAAAGATTATGTTTGTTGGCTTTTTCTATTTTAATAAACTCTTTTGACTTTCTATATTTTAAAGGTAATGACACTTCTAGATCTTTATTTATATATTTTGATGTGTTTCTCCTTCTATCTGCTAATAACTCTTTATATGTTCCAGATAGAATCGTCGTATCAAAATCAACAATATGGTCGGCAAGGTTAAGGTAGGAGAGGTTGTGTTCGATAAGGAGAAGAGTATTGTCTTGTGCTAATATTTCTTTAAACACACGATGCATTTTGGTTTGATCGTGAGGATGTAATGAAGCAGAGGGTTCATCTAGGATTACTAGACAGCCTGTTACCATGTTACATAATTTGCGTGCCAATTTTGTACGATGGAGCTCTCCACTGCTGAGTGTTTGTAGGGTTCTATTCATTGTTAAATATTCAAGACCAAGGTTTATAAGGAATTTAAGTCGTTTGAGAATTTGTTCTTTGATTTCTGTGAGATGCTTTTCAACAGAAAGAGCTTGAATGAAGTGATAAGCTTCCGAAAGCTCTAGGGAAGAGAGATCACTAATAGAAAGGTTGTTTAGCAGTGCGTGATTTGCAAGTGGATTTAATCTACTTCCTTGACAAATAGAACACGTAGAAGTTTCTAATTCACTGGAAAGAATCTCTTTTACTTGGCCTTTTCCAATTTTTGCAAGTAGCTCAAGTGCTGGGTATATGCCTTTCCAATAAGGAGTATTTTTCTCTTTTGAACCATAGAGGAAATAACTTTTTTGTTTAGAAGAGAGTTTTTTTATCTTCATAGATAAAGTGATTGATTCTTGTTTAAGTAGTTTTTCTAGATAGAAAATGGCTGGGTGTTTTTCCTTATTGAAAAGATACTCAAGAAATTCACTAATTGTATCATTAGAGAAGGTGTCAATCATTTCTGGAGTAGCACCCCATTTGACACCAAGACCCATACATTCCTTGCACATGCCCTCTTCAGCGTTAAAGGAAAAGGTCTT
>CACLRR010000043.1 GCA_902609415.1 uncultured Chlamydiae bacterium | reverse complement strand
AGTTGCCTTTTTGGTGCTCTCTATAGTGTCTTGTTACTGTGCCATGAGCTGCCTCTGTTTCAATAGTCTTTCCATCGGATGTCATTAGAACAGAGGTCATTAATCCAAGGGAGCCACAGCCTTGGGCAATGATATCTGATTGCACATCGCCATCATAATTTTTGCAGGCCCAGAGATAGCCACCACTATTTTTGATGGCAAAGGCGACCATATCATCGATGAGGCGGTGTTCGTAGAAAAGGCCTTTATCTTCAAAGAGCTTCTTAAATTTTGTGTCATAGAGATCTTGAAAAATCTGCATAAATCTTCCATCGTAGGCCTTGAGGATAGTATTTTTTGTTGAAAGGTAAAGTGGCAGCCTATTTTCTAATGCATAGTTAAAGCAAGAAGTTGCAAAATCCTTGATTGAATCATCGAGATTATACATTGCTAGTGCAATGCCGTCCGAGGAGAAGTTAAAGACTGTTTCAGAGTGAGTTGGTTGATTTTTTCCTTGAGGTGTAAAGGAGAGGGTGAGTGTTCCTGGTTCATTTATTTTTAACTCTGTAGCTCTATATTGGTCGCCAAAGGCATGTCTTGCAATAATGATCGGTTTTTCCCATGAGGTGACATATGTGGGGATATTGCTAATCGTAATAGGAGCTCTAAAGATAGTGCCACCCAGGATATTTCTGATTGTTCCGTTAGGAGATCTCCACATTTTTTTTAGATTAAATTCTTCAACTCTTGCCTCATCTGGAGTGATCGTAGCACATTTTATGCCTACACCATATCTTTTGATTGCATGAGCAGCATCAATTGTAATTTGATCCTCAGTTTTATCTCTATTTTGAATAGAAAGGTCGTAGTATTTAAGATCGATATCTAGAAAAGGAAAAATTAGCTCATTCTTGATTTTTGACCAGATCACTCTTGTCATTTCGTCCCCATCTATTTCAACAACAGGTTTCTTGATTTTTATCTTGCTCATTTGAAGGCCTCTTTATATACTTGAAACTTATGTTAAAAGAGATTTTTTCCCAACAAAAAACCTATTTAGACTTCTTTTTCAAGAATATTGAGCTGGATCTTGCTGATGGAGTTCTTCAGCAATTCATTAAGTGTAAGGGCACAATCGTATTTACTGGTGAAGGTAAGAGTGGATTGATAGCAGAGAAGTTATCAAAAACGATGCTGTCGACAGGCACCAAAGCATTATATCTATCTCTTTCAGATGCACTACATGGAGATTTGGGTATTGTCTCTTCTGAGGATCTTGTGGTTATGATTAGTAAAAGCGGTAATGGACAAGGTCTTATTCATCTAGCGGAAATACTAGTAAAGAAAAATATAAAGAGAATGGTATGGACTTCAAATAGAGTTGCGAAACTAAATCAGTATGTATCTCACGTGATGATACTGCCTCTTGAGAGGGAGATATGTCCATTTGACTTAGCGCCAACAACTTCTACTGCTTTGCAGCTGCTTTTTGGAGATATTCTCTCAGTCGCATTGATGCAGCTAAAAAAGTTCAGCCTTGATGAGTATGCTCTTAATCATCCAGCAGGCCAGATAGGAAAGTTAATTTATCATAAGGTTTCAGACTATATGATTGTAGGGGATGAATTACCTTTATGCAGTTTAAAATCAAAACTTTCTGATGTGATTGTTGAGCTCTCTAGAAAGAGGTGTGGATGCTTGCTTGTTGTGGACGACAACGAGTATTTACATGGAGTCTTTACTGATGGTGATTTAAGGCGTTCCTTAGAGACAGAGGGTAAATCTGCATTAGATCTTGAGATCATGCACCTAATGACAAAGGAGTTTCTCTCAATTGATAAAGAAGTGTTAGCAACAAAGGCGCTGGATATGATGGAGGGGAAAGTGTTACAACTACCCGTATTAGAAGAAAAAAAAGTAGTTGGACTTCTACATATTCACCATTTAGTCAATCAACTTTCTCTTCCAGTATTTTAACAAGCTTGAATTGATTCTGACTTTAATATAGACTAGCGAAAAAAAATGGATTAGTTATGACAGCAGCCACATCTGACAGTTTGATTTTAGGAATTTTTATTATAGGTTATTTATCTATAATTTTTGAATTTTATCTAAAAGTAAATAAGTCTGCAGTTGGTATAGCGATGGCGGGTTTTACATGGATGGCTTATTTCGTTAGTAAAAGACACCCCTTGCCAATGGATATGGAGATTCTTGGACACCATTTAAGTGATGTAACGGGAATCATTTTTTTTCTTCTTGGTGCAATGACCCTAGTAGAGCTTATAGATTCCCATAAGGGCTTTAATACATTAGTTGTCTTAATTAAAACACGTTCAAAAAGGCTTGTTTTTATTGTAATCTCATTTGTTGCTTTTTTTCTTTCTGCCGTATTGGATAATCTGACAACGACAATACTGCTAATATCCATCCTAAGGAAATTAATACCGGAAAGAAAAGAACGTATTTCTCTCTGTTGTATGGTTGTGATTGCTGCAAATGCAGGTGGGGCATGGACACCTATAGGAGATGTTACAACAACGATGTTATGGATTAATGGAAAGATATCGACACTTGTTGTAATGAAAGAGATTTTTCTCCCCAGTTTGATTTCAATGTGTGTGGCTCTAGGTTATTTTTTAATCTTTGAAAAAGGGAATTATGCTCCATTAAAGGAGGATATTGCTAATGAAGCAAGAGAACCTGGATCTAGACTAGTTCTTATTGTGGGTTTTCTAGCACTACTCTCGGTTCCTATGATTAAATGGGCAACAGGTTTGCCTCCATTTATGGGAATGCTAATTGCATTGTGTATTTTATGGTTTGTAACAGACTTTTTACATAATAAGTATGACGATCGTGATCACCTCAGGGTTCCTTTTATTTTAACAAAGATTGATGTCTCTTCTATCCTATTCTTTTTAGGAATCCTTTTAAGCATTAATGCTCTAGAGACGATTGGATCTCTACAGGCAATTTCTTCATGGCTAGATCATACAATAAGAAGCCCAACATGGATTGCTACACTTATTGGTTTCTTTTCAGCAATCATTGATAACGTTCCTTTAGTTGCTGCTTCCATGGGGATGTATACCTATGAGTTAAACAACTCATTTTGGTTAATTGTTGCATATACAGCGGGAGTTGGTGGAAGTATGTTGAGTATTGGATCAGCTGCAGGAGTTGCTCTTATGGGAATTGAAAAGGTAGATTTTATTACCTATTTTAAAAGGGCTTCACTTCCCGCCTTGAAAAGACATACTCAAATCCCACATCATTGGCTACGCAACTCATATGCGCCGCATCTGATAATGCAATCGCTGGGAAGGCTCTTCTCTTATGTCTAAAA
>CACLRR010000042.1 GCA_902609415.1 uncultured Chlamydiae bacterium | reverse complement strand
ACGACGATATTCAAATTTTTCAACTGCCTTCATCAACCCCATATTACCTTCCTGAATTAGATCAAGGAATGAAAGGCCCCTGTTTGTATACTTTTTTGCAATTGAAATTACCAGCCTAAGATTGGATTCTACCATCTCTCGTTTTGCTTCTTGGCTCTTATCCATCCAGCGATAAAGCATACGGACATCTTTTCTAAACTCATCAATCTTTCGCCCTGCAGCAAGCTCTCGCTTTCTTAACTTTCTTTGAGCAGCCAATAATTTTGCTCTTGCAAATCTATTTTTTTCAGCTCTTGGTTGTAATTCACTAATTTCTCTTTCCAGAAGTAAAAATCTATCATAACTTGCAAGTACAACCTCACCAAAATCCTCAATGATATTATATCTATAATGCATACGCCTTAAGTAGGCTTGAGTACGAATACGACTCTTTTCTATCTCTTCCTGAGCCTTAACCTTATTTACCTTGGTTAACTCCTTGTTATATAGCATATCCAAATAGCGCTCTAGATTCACATCTTCTTCTTGCAGAAGTGTCTGTAATTTGGGTAATAACTCATAAAAAACTGTTTTATCAGAGACTTCTTTCTCAGCAATAATCTTATCAAACCGCTCCTTAGTACCTATCAAGAAATTAATAATCGAGACTGTCTCCCTTGAGGAATAACGAAAGCGCATAATTATCTTTTGGATCTGCATCTGTGCCTTTTCTATCCTCTTTGAAATCTCCACCTCTTCTTCACGTGAAAGTAGAGGTACAGAACCCATCTCTTTCAAATACATCCTCACCGGATCATCAGCAGATGCCTCACTACGTTTTCCTTGCGCCTCAACTTCTTTAGCTTCCTTCTTACGCTCTTTCTGCTTTTCTACTTCTGACTGATTGAATATTTGAATATCCATTCCGCTAAGAAAAATTAATATCTCATCAATCTGCTCAGCAGAATCAAAGCTCATTGGAAGAATCTCATGAATTTCTTCATAAGTGATATAACCTTGATCCTTGGCAACAGCCACCAGCTCTTCCACCTTCTGCTGATACTGTGGATCAAACGCTTTTTTACCAGTTTTTTCCGTCATAAATTAAAACAAACCTAAATCAACTTGAAAGAAACTTACCAAAGATATTTAATTATGTCTACTGAATAAGGTGTCTATGGAAGGCCTTCATAAAAAAATTCAACAAACTCTTCTTAACCTACTTCCTTATAATGAGGCAAGACTTGAAGTAAATTTTCCCTCAATCAGAAGAAAAGCCGATCTTTTCTGGTATGACAAAAAAATCATCTTTGAAATCCAATGCTCACCTATTAGCCTCGAAGAAGCCCAAAGTAGAAATTCAAGCTACACCTCTCTTGGGTTATCAATCTGCTGGATTCTTCATAGTAAGTGTTTTAACAAGGAGCATCTAACCCCTGCCGAAATATTTCTAAGAGAAGGCTCTTGTTATTATACAAATATTGGATTCCCAGGCCCCCTTTTCTATGACCAATATGACATCCTTATTTCCTCCAAAAGAATATTTAAATCAGAACCAAAGAGTATAGATTTATCTGTAGTATATAGGAAACAAGCCTCTTTAATTAACCATTCAAGCTATTTTAAACGTACCCTTTGTAAGCGTAAATTCTATTTTAAAGGAGACCTACTCTTTCTTGCTCAATCAAAAGAACAAAGGAGGATAATAAGGAAATGTGAACAGGAAACGAGAAAAAGGTTATCATTTCCACAACCCACACCCCTCCAAAAGCTACTTCTTCCTATAAAAAACATCTTTAACTCTCTACTAAGGAGATACAGCATATGATGTCTGTACTATACACCCTAACTCTCCTCTCTATTTCTGGAGAGCCAATAGATATGCAACAATTCAAAGGAAAATATTTACTCATTGTCAATAGTGCAAGCGGCTGTGGCTTCCATTATCAACTTAAACAACTCGATGACCTAGAAAAAAAATATAGAGATAAGGGTTTAGCTATTCTAATCACACCTTCTAATGATTTTTCTCAAGAACCCCTCTCATCAAAAGAAATTGCATGCAACTACCTACCAAATTCTTCCGGCCTTATCACAACAGAACTACTACACATACGAAAACAACAACATCCCCTCTATAAATTTCTCACTAAAAAGCATCACGTATGGTGGAACTATACAAAATTCCTTATTTCCCCCAACGGCAATGTTATTAAAAGGTTCTTTCCATGGCAACAACCTAACTCCAAACGTTTTATTCAAATCATTGAAAAAAATCTAGAAAAGCTCTAATCATTAATTTCTCCTAAGGTATAAATCCTAGAAATTTATTTTACTCTCCACAGCTATTTTTCAAATTTTAATTTGAAAAATAAGATCATTTATACAATCATCCATCTATAATATCCAATGGAAGGATAGTATCTTTTGACGTAATTTTTACAATCTGCTATATTCCAGACCCAAAAACTTTAAAAGATAGGTTTATCAATGGCAGAAGAGAAAACAACGCAAAAATTACCGAAAAAAGCAGCTACAGCAAAAAAGAGACTGAAACAAGACAAAGCACAACAAAAAATCAATAAAAGTTTTAAAAAAAGGCTCAGAACTGCACGTAACACTTTTGAAAAGGCTAGCGCTGAAGATAAACAATCTGCCTTAAATATAATATACGCCCTATATGATAGAGCCCTTAAGCGAGGAATCTACAAAATAGGCAAAGTCTCAAGAATGAAAAGCAGATACACTAGTAAGCTTTCCTAAAACACTAAATAAAAAATCTGAATTAATTATTTCTAGTAGCTTGCAATAAGATTAGCCTGTACATGAACTCTTTTGGGACTAGCCTCTAGGTTAATAAGCTTAATACCTACATCAAACTTTGCAAGTAAAAAGTTCTGATAGTTATAACGCATACCTGGGCCAACACCTAAAAGCACTTTATTTATCCCCTTACTAACAGAAGTCTTATAGGTTCCACCCCAACCAAGATCTGCAAACATAACCCCAGAAAACCCCATATTCTTTTCAGTCTGTTTCATGTAGTACTTCCGATCAAAATTAATTTTAGGTGTCTCAAGATCCAGGTTAATCACCATTCCATTATCAACATTTAATGCTCTATTATCATAGCCCCTTACACTATTTACGCCACCCAATCCAAATTGTTCTAAGGGAAGAAGTGGGCCTGAGGCCACCTGTGCTAACATCTTAGCTTCCAGACTCCATTCATCAAAAAGCTTTGTATAAAGCTGACATTCAGGACGCATGAAATAATAATATCTCTTTGCGCCCACGCGCAATTGATCATAAGCCTTCTGACTCATCCCATCACCAATAGTAATAGGTGCTATAAAGTTTTTTAGGTTATAGTGAAGTGAACTATCCTTATCTAACTGCCATTTTCCTTCATAAAAAACAAGAAACTGTAATTCAGTTGCGAATGTTGATACAATCTTTGTACCCCCCTGAAGAATGGAATTATCAGCTCTCTTTATATGAAATCCACCATCTAATTGGTGGGAAAGGTGAACATCTCCTGGTAAAAAGTAATCATATTTTGTTGTCAATTGCCAACTTTGTCCATGAGTTAACCTAG
>CACLRR010000041.1 GCA_902609415.1 uncultured Chlamydiae bacterium | reverse complement strand
ATATTTGGAAAAATTAAGAAAAATCTACCGGTGAACATATGGCTTCTGTAAAAAGAAAAAGAATAAAAAAAATTAATAAGCACAAAAGAAAGAAACAAAGCAGACAAAACCGTCATAAAAAAAATAAATAATACAAGATGAAATCCCTTACAAGTACCTATGATGTTATTGTTGTGGGTGCTGGCCATGCAGGTTATGAAGCAGCCCATGCAAGTGCTAAAATGGGTTCTAAGACTCTGCTGCTGACAATAAGTCTAGATTCTATCGGAAAGCTTAGCTGTAATCCCGCAATTGGTGGTACCGCAAAGGGTCACTTAGTTAGGGAAATTGATGCCTTAGGTGGCATTATGGGGATTTTAGCTGACCAGACAGCAATCCAATATCGCATGCTAAACCGCTCGAAGGGACCAGCAGTATGGTCACCAAGAGCTCAAGTAGATCGCTATGCATATCAACATCTTACAAAAAAACTTCTTGAAGGTAGAAAAAATCTAGATCTATTCCAAGGAATGCTTGCTGATTTTCTAGTTGAAGAAGGTAGAATTGTTGGAATAACCCTTCAGGAGGGACTTACATTTTACTGCCACTCTCTCATCCTTTGCACCGGCACATTTATCAAAGGAACTATACACATAGGGCACGATAACTATAATGGCGGAAGAACTGGCGAGCCACCTTCAAATGCACTCTCCACCTCATTAAGAAAACTTTCTTTTAATATGGGCACACTAAAGACAGGAACACCTCCACGTATTCATAAAGATTCCATCGATTATTCTGAACTAGAAGAACAACCTTCAGAAGATAATGTCGCCTTCTCGTTTACTCCCCCTTCCTCAACCCTTTCTAAAATATCATGTCACATTACCTATACCAATGAATATACTCAAAAAATCGCAAAAGATAATGTTCTAAAATCGCCTATGTATTCAGGGAAAATCAATTCTGTGGGACCACGATACTGCCCTTCCTTTGAGGATAAGGTCACCCGTTTTACAGATAAGACGAGACACCAAATATTTCTTGAACCTGAGGGATTAACAACCAGCGAAGTCTATGTCAATGGCATCTCAACATCTCTACCGTTCGATGTACAGCTTGATATGATCCACTCGATCAAAGGTCTTGAAAATGCGCAAATAATGCGTCCTGCCTACGCCATAGAATATGAATATCTTAAAAGTGGCCAGCTTGAACTCACCCTAGAATCAAAAAAGATTAAAAACCTCTACTTTGCAGGGCAGATCAATGGGACAACAGGATATGAAGAAGCAGGTGCCCAAGGATTAATTGCTGGTATCAATGCTTCACTTAAAATTCAAAAAAAACCTCCTTTCATACTTTCAAGAAATGAAGCATATATTGGAGTTCTTATAGAAGATATTATCACTAAAGATCTTACAGAGCCCTATAGAATGTTTACCAGTAGAGCAGAATATCGACTTCTTCTTAGGCAAGACAATGCTGACCAAAGACTTTCTAGTTATGGTCTTGAATACAAACTAATTACAGAAAAAAGGCACGCCGCAATCACAAAAAAATATTCCACTGCAAAATCTCAAATAGAAATCCTTGAAAAAACATTTAAAGCGTTCGAAACAGAAAAGGCTCTCCCCCTCTCGCGCCTACTTTCCAGAGACAAGGTTACCTATCAAACCCTGATCGATCATTTTCCTGAACACGCAAAGGATTGGGGAAAAGGGATCAATTTTATTATTGAAACAGAACTTAAATATAAAGGCTATATTGAAAAACAAAAGTCACAAATCCTTAAATTTCAAAAACTTGAAAATATAAAAATCCCACATAATTTTGACCATAGCATAGTTCAGGCGCTCTCTTCAGAAGCTAAAGAAAAGCTATCCAGAATTTCTCCACCTACTTTATCTGCTGCTTCAAGAATTGATGGAGTAACCCCTGCAGATATCTCAATACTTCTTATTGCTCTAAAATCTAGAAGCTAAACTCACTTGACATTTGATATTGAAAACTAATAACTGAAGAAAAGAGCTCTAATAAAATGCAAAAAAAATCAATCCTATTTATTACAAGTTCTCTAAATCTTGAGATTATCCTTAAGGATATACTGTCTGATAAATACAACATGATCAAAATCATCCCCAAAGACCTTCACCTTCCTAATCTTAAGTTGTTTACGCCCCTAATAATCATTATTGATGATAAAGAATTTCAAGATTCAATACTAAAAACAGTACAATCTATCCGTCAGCAAAAGGAATTTAGAGCTATCCCTATTCTTACAATCAGTAAAAATCTAAAACAAACATACATCCAAGCCTTAAAGAAACATGGTGCTACAGAATGCCTCTTTGAACCGATTTTCCCCGAAGATCTTCTGAATAAAATCAATATAGCCAAGAAATTTGAAGTCACTCAAACCAAATTACATTCAATTACTCCACATGATCAATCCCTAACTCCAGAACATATTAAGCTTAGTGATAAATTTTTTCTGAATAAAACAACAATGAATCCAATCATTAATGCATTTTCAAAAGACCTCCCATTCGCTATAGCTCTTCTTCAGATTGATAATCTTGAAATGATACATACAAAATTATCATCCTCAACTAGTAAGAGTATTATGACAAAAACCACCTCTATAATTAATAAAGAACTAAAATTTCATAGTAAGATATTTCCTCTTGGAAATGGAAAATATTTTTCTATCTTTATTGGTTTATCAAAAACAACTATCCTTACTCTATGCAAAAATCTGCAAAAAACTCTCAAAAATACGCCTCTTATTAATAATAAAATTAAAACCACACTTTCTATTGGTCTTGCACTTAAAGAGGGCAATGATTTTAAAAATATTGAGGAAATGGTTCATAGCGCAAAACAGTCACTTGCCACCTCTCTACAAATTACAAATCATATTTCTATTGCCTAAGAAAATCAGAGCATTCTATACTCCGGATTATCCATCCATTGCAAGGACATTTCAATGATTAAAAAAATATATATAGCCTTATTTATCTGTACCCTTCCACTTCAACTATGTGCTGAATCAGGCATATATTCACCTCAGCAGAAGAGAAATTTTGCAAATGAGAATAAGACAGTAAACCAGGCTGTCACCAGAGATATTTCTCAA
This sequence comes from uncultured Chlamydiae bacterium, assembly GCA_902609415.1. Taxonomy (GTDB): domain Bacteria; phylum Chlamydiota; class Chlamydiia; order Chlamydiales; family CACLRR01; genus CACLRR01. Next base: position 600 of record CACLRR010000041.1, on the reverse strand, counting down.
GAAGCTCTTACCAATAATCAGAAAGCAGCCCTACCCTCTGCCTCATCAGATATTATGATCATAGATCCTGTAAAGATGGCAAGTGATTGGGTACAAGCATTCCAAACGCTCTCTGATAAACAGGTATCCACATCTACGATCTTCTTTAAACTAAAAGATCATACAAAAATTGCAAATATCTCTGATATTTCCACTCTTCCTGAAGGTTATCTCTTACTATTTACTATTAAAACGCTGCAAGGCAATATTTATAAAATCATTAAGACATCAGAAATAGATTCTATCCAAACCCTTTAATAAAAATGAATCTGAATTTTTCACTTCTTGAAGGATACCCCATATTTTCTTTACTCCAGATTGAAGAAGCTCTACTTCGAACAGACCAAGATAATTGGTGCATTATTAATATTGGATCACCAGATGCTATAGTAATGAGCTCTTATTCTAAAAAAGAAGATTGGCTCTTTCCACATGCACAACACTCAAAAAAACTACCTCTTATTAAAAGATTTAGTGGTGGTGGTACAGTATATGTGGACTATAACACCTTCTTTGTAACCTTTATTTGTAATCAAGAAACTCACTCCTTTGACCCCTATC
>CACLRR010000040.1 GCA_902609415.1 uncultured Chlamydiae bacterium | reverse complement strand
TGGATAACACTATTTAGAAAACAGAGGATAAATTAAATGCAGAATTATAAAGATATCATATTCACAATCTCCGATAGCATTGGCAAGATATCAATTAATAGACCTCATGTTCATAATGCATTTACTCCACAAACTATTAATGAAATGCGTCATGCACTTAATATTTGTAGAGAAGATTCCTCGGTAGGGGTGATTGTAATCAGTGGAGAAGGCAATAAGGCCTTTTGTAGTGGCGGCGACCAAAAAATTAGAGGTAATGCAGGATATAAAGATTCAAAAAATATAGAAAGGCTCAATGTCTTAGATCTTCAAAAGGAGATTAGAAGCTGCCCAAAACCCATTATTGCAATGGTCGCAGGTTATGCCATCGGAGGAGGACATATCCTTCACCTTATGTGTGATCTTACAATTGCTGCTAACAATGCAATCTTTGGCCAAACTGGACCCAAGGTTGGTTCTTTTGATGGTGGCTTTGGTGCCAGCTATTTAGCTAGAATTGTTGGTCAGAAAAAAGCTAAAGAAATATGGTTTTTGTGCAGACAATATACAGCCACAGAAGCCCTTGATATGGGCCTTATCAACAAAATCGTTCCCCTGGAAGATCTTGAAGAAGAAACCATACTTTGGTGCAAACAAATACTAAAACACTCTCCTCTTGCTCTTCGTTGCCTTAAGTCTGCTTTTAACGCCGACTGTGATGGACAAGCTGGAATACAAGAGCTTGCTGGCAATGCCACTTTACTCTACTACATGTCTGAGGAAGCACAGGAAGGAAGAAATGCCTTTATTGAAAAAAGAACACCTGACTTCTCTTCATTTCCAAGGAGGCCATAGAGCATGTACTCTCTTGAAGTATGGATTCATACTGCAAGGCCAAAAACTCTCATTGCATCCATTTCTCCTGTAATTATAGGCATTGCTTTATCTTACAAACACTCACAATTTTCTTTTACCATAGCACTATTAACTCTTATAGCCTCACTCCTTATTCAGATCATTACTAACCTATTTAACGACTACTATGATTTTACCAAAGGCTCTGATACAAAAAACAGAAAAGGACCCATTAGAGCTATTCAATCAGGAATCATTTCTCCTGAAAACCTCCTCAAACTAACTCTCTCTCTTCTAGCACTTAGCTTCCTCTGCTCTGTTCCCCTCTTTATAAAAGGTGGTCTTCCCATTTTCTCTTTAGCGCTTTTGGCAGCCTTCCTTTCTTTTGCCTATACTGCAGGCCCCTTTCCTTTAGCTTACATTGGCCTTGCAGAACTATTTGCCTTTTTCTTCTTTGGACCTATTGCAACAACAGCTGTTGTTTTTTTACAAACAGCACACTTCTCCTATACAGCTTTTATTGCAGGAGTTGCTCCAGGACTCCTGTGTAATGTAATGCTTATCCTAAACAACCTAAGGGATGAAGCGGAAGATAGAAGATCTAATAAAAAAACTCTAATCGTCCGCTTCGGCTCACTCTTTGGAAAAATAGAAATTACTCTGATCTATACCATCTCTTTTCTTATACCTCTTATCCTTATCTTCTATACTTCAAAACACTTCTTTTCTATTCTAGCCTCTATCTCACTCTTCCCATCGATAAAAATGATCCAAGCTCTCTTTAAGGCAAACTCCCCAGAAGATTACCAGTCCCTTTTTCCGCAGGGAGCGATTTTAATGGTTTTCTATACATTTGCTTTTTCTCTCGGCTGGCTTATATGAACCTGCGCTCCTTTGATATTATACCCTTTCAACTCCCTCTTTCTAATGGTCCTGATAGAAAAGGCTGCATCATCAAACTTAAACACAAAGATAACTCAGTCACCTTCGGAGAAGTCTCCCCGCTTCCAAATTGGAGTTTTGAATCTCTAGATGCCGCCATTACGAACCTGAAAACGATCAAAAATGAATTACTCAAACATGGCCAAATATCCTCTCTCTGCTATCCCAGCGTACTCTTTGGGCTCGATCAGGCAACAACTAATAAAAAAACAGATCTAGACATTCAGCAAGAAAACCTCGTTTCCTCTCTAGAGGATCTTCCTGCCAATAAAAAAATCAAAGTAAAACTTAAAGGAAAAGCTCTCGATGAAAGTATCCTTCTTATTAAGAAACTTCTTAATCTAGGATACAAACCCTCTATAGACCTAAACAGATCTTGGCATATTGAAAAAACACTCTCCTTTACCTCACATTTTAGCCCCTCTGATATTACATATATAGAAGAACCTACAACAAAATTTCGAGATCTAGAGAGATTCTATCTACTTTCTGGATTTAACTATGCTCTCGATGAGACTCTACTAAATCATCCTCTTACTAGAATAGTAAAACTCAAAGGCCTTTCAACACTAATTATTAAACCTACTCTTTATGGTGGACGTAAGGAAATCCTAGAAATCATTAAACAAACTCCAAACCTGGCAATTCGCTTGAGCTCTGCCTATGAATCAAATATTGGCACAGAACACCTAAAAACACTAGCCCACTCCCTTAACCTCCCAGTAGGACTAGATACCTATAAATTTTTTTTAAAACAATTATGCTATCCAGTCTAAAATCCTCAGACAATCCAGCTATCTATACTTCTAAAGAAGTCTATACGTATAAAGATCTATACCATCTAGTCAAAAAACATCAAGATAGAACACCTATCTTCTATGCAAACAATAATATCGAATGCATTATACATATTCTATACATGCTAGAAAACAAACTCTCGTTTTTTCCCATTAATCCAAGAATCCCTGTACTACCTAAAATTGATCTTGCTCCTGGAGGAAAAATCCACCTCTACACATCAGGATCTACAGGTCAGCCCAAAATCGCTACCCTACTAGAAGAACAACTCACTGTGAATGTTATAAATGGTCACAAAGAACTGATTATGTCACCACAAGATTGTTGGCTCCTATCTCTATCTCTTGCTCATATAGGAGGCCTCATTATCCTTTTTCGTGCATTCACTCAAGAAGCATCTATAGCTCTGGATCCCAATATATCAAATATTACCCACCTTTCCCTTGTTCCAATACAACTCCAACAACTCTTAGATAATGGACATCACTATACAAAACTAAAGAGTATTCTTCTTGGAGGAGCACCCCTTAACTACAAACAATGTATAGAAGCATATCAACAAAACATCCCTATCTATATTACATATGGTATGACTGAAATGGGTCCGCAAATAGCCTGCTCTAAGTTTCATCCAAACAACAAGAAATTAACAGCTTCTATTCTTCAGGGTAAAAAAATTAAAATTGGAGAAGATGGTTCCATTTTAGTAAAAGGAGACTCCCTTTTTTCAGGATATTATCCAGAAAACACCCCACCCCTTACAAAGGGTTATTTCATTACTGGAGATATAGGTAAGATCATCAATAATAAGCTCCAAGTTCAAGGAAGAAAAGCAGGATGTATGATTAGTGGTGGGGAAAATATAGACCTTGCCTACCTAAAAAAAACTATCCTGGCCGTAGAAAACATTTTAAGTTGTACAGTTATTTCAAGAAAAGATACACAATGGGGCCATAGGCCTGTTGTAAAGATTAAATCTAGTAAACCAATAACAAAAACAGAGATCAAAGATCAGCTTAAAAAAATACTACCTAACTATTACATCCCATCTGAGTCAGACATTTTTTTATTATAGTTGGTAGAGGCTTCTTTTTACGCGTTATGCGACAAACTACAGCATGTGTCAAATAAACTCTTGCTACCTCTTTTTTCTCTACATAGAGTTCATAACGCATGGTAAAGCTGTGCTCTGAACAATTCTCTAATTTAGAAGTTATTATAATTTTGTCTCTAATTCCAGGGGAACTAAAATAGGTACACCTTGATTCCACTATTGGCAGAAGATATTTCC
>CACLRR010000039.1 GCA_902609415.1 uncultured Chlamydiae bacterium | reverse complement strand
AGACAAGGGTCTTTTAGTTATAGAAGAATTTTCATCAATCGATATCACATTTGATGGTGCTGATGAAATCATATTAGAAAATTTTGATAGAACGAAAGGCGGTGGTGGGATGCTTCATAAAGAAAAAATCATTCGCGAAGCCTCTTTAATTAACGTCATTTTAATCCATGATGAAAAAATTTCAAGAGCTCTTGCTACTAATTTCTGCCTCCCTATAGAAATCAGTAGATTTGCCTACAAGCTAACAACTGATAAAATCAATAAAGCCCTATCAAATTACATTCCCACTATAGTACTTAGAAAAGAAGGACAGAAAGTCTATGTTACTGAAAATCAAAATTATATCGTTGATGCCTATCTTGGAAATCCCATTGATTACCCAGAAACGCTTCTTCAGCAACTAAAACTTATAACCGGTGTCGTAGAAGTAGGTATCTTTTGTGGCCAAAAAAATGATGTTGTGATTATAGGAAAAGAGGAGGGAGCAGAAGTTGTAAATTTTAATGATTAATTACTATGGACAAAATTCACACGACATATTTCCAAAAAATCATTCAAACCTCTAATTATACTGGATTTGTGCTTAAAGCAAACAATAAACCCTTTATTATCTATGCTGACCCTCATGTAGGTCAAGAGATCCAAAATATCTTCTCCCAATCGCCCTCAAGCAGACCAAAAACTCACGAACTCATTCACTCCTTATTTAAGGGCCTTGATGTCTCAATTAAGCACCTTCTTCTTACTGAGTCTGATAAAGGGATCTTTTTCTCCTCTCTCTTTCTTGAAAAACAAAATAAAGAAACTGTATCAGAAGTAATCGAACTAGATGTAAGACCTAGCGACGGTCTTATCCTTGCTCTTCAAAATGATGCGCCCATCTTTTGTTTAGACACTGTCATCTCCAAAGTAAAACCCTTTATCGACATGGAAAATGAGTGATGACTAATAAGTCATATGGAACTTTTTCTTTGAAAGGTCAAGAAGCTCTCTTCCCGCTTCCTCTGCATCTTCACCTTCGATGTCCATCTTTATCTTAGCTCCCTTAGTAGCTGCTAGCATTAGTATCCCTAGGAGAGACTTTGCATTAACACTCAACTTTTGATAATGCAGTGTAATCTGCGACTTAAATCCAGACGCACACTTTACAAGTTCTGTTGCAGGCCTTGTGTGTAAACCTTTATCATTTAAAACTACAAAGGTCTCTTGCAGCTTACCATTCTTAATCATCTTTAGTTGCCTCTAAAATCCCTTAATGTATTCTTATACTAGTCCTACATTTTTCTTGCAACTTATTTTTAAGGAGTCTACTAGTTCCCCAAACCTCTCTATCAAATTGTCAACAACCTTCGGATGCTCCATATTAATCCCACATTGCCTCAGCAACTCTACAGGATACTCACTTCCGCCTGCAGAAATAAACTTTATATAATTTTTACTACCCTCTCCTCTATTTTCTCTAATCTGCTTAGCAAAATATTGTGCTGCTGCTAATCCTGTTGCGTACTGATACACATAATAATTAGAATAAAAATGTGGAATTCTTAAATATTCTACAGAAACTAAATCATCCACATTTAAATCATTACCATAATACTCTTTTACCAGGCTCTTATAAACCTCCTTTAAATAGGATGCTACCAAAGGAATACCTGACTCTACAGCTTCGTGCATCTTTAACTCAAACTCTGCAAACATCACCTGCCTATAAAATGTAGCCCTTATTCCCTCTATCTTATTATTAATTAAGAAAACCTTTTCTTTCTCTGTCTTTGCATGTCCCATCAAATATTCAAACAACAACTCTTCATGAAATGTAGATGCTATCTCCGCTACAAAAATTGAGTAATCTGCATCCTGGTAACTTTGTGATTGTCTACTATAAAATGAATGCATGCTGTGTCCAGCCTCATGCACTAATGTATTCAAATCATTCAATCTCTCCTGATAATTCAATAATATAAATGGCCTTGAAGAATACATCCCTCCTGAATATGCTCCAGAACGTTTATGAGGCGCTTCATATACATCTACCCATCGATCCTCATACAACCCTTTTCTTAAGGTTTCTACATACTTCTCTCCAAGAGGTTCTACCACCTCTACAGCAATCTTTCTAGCTTCATTATATGGAATCTTCTTATCTAGATCCTTTACAAGCGGGACATATAGATCATAGTATTCTAATGACTCGACTCTCATCAATTCCTTACGCAAAGAAGTATATTCGTGTAACTTAGCTAACCCCTTTTTTGCCGATTGTATTAAATTTTTATACACTTTAACATCAATATTATGAGGTTTTAGTGCTGCTTCTAAACAACTACTGTATTTCTTAATCCTTGCTTCAAAATGGAGATTCTTCACTTGCCCCTGTAACAGTGCTGTTAGCGTATTTTCATAGCGCTTATAATGAAGACTTAAGGTAGTAAAAGCCTCTTTCCTAAATTTTCTGTCCTGACTTTTCAAATAGACTTGATAACTACCATGAGTTAATGGATGCATTGTGCCGTCTTTATCCTCTATATCATCAAATACTGTATCACTATTATTAAATGCCCCGAATGCAGAAGCAGCAGCGCGCATCGATTCTGCTGCGAGCGCTACTATCCCCTCTTCTCTGGCACTCAACACGTGTGGTTTTATATCGTATAATTTATTCAAAAAAACTCTATATTTCTTTAGGTTGTCGTCCTTTAAAAAGCGAAAAAATGTTTCTTTAGGAAGTTCAAGTATCCCAGGTGATACCCATGAAAAATCCTTCTGAAAGTTTTGATAAAGCATAACAGCCTTTTCATATCGTTCCTTTGAATCTCCATTTATAGTATCTTCATCATGTCTATGTGCCGCATATACATACAATCTTTCTATCCTTTCAGATAAAATAAAATATTGATTAAAAAACTCCCTTAAACTCATAGAAGTATTTATAAATTCCTCCTTCTTCTCCGAGAGTCCATCCCAATCTTTACTTGCCGCCTCCTTTAGCTCACCTAACTCCCTTTCCCATACTGATGCACTCTCAAAAATACTCTCTAAATCCCAAACATATTCTTCCACACAAGTCTCCTTTTTTTTTGAAAAAACTAACTTAGCAAAAGTTTGCTTTGTTTGCTAAATATACCTTGCTCTTTTTTTCGTCTAAACGTAAAATTGTTCAAACGAAACTAGTAAATAACAGGGAGTTAAATAATGACATTAACGGAGAAAAACACTCTAAAGCCAACAGGTAATCGTGTGTTACTTAAAAAGGAAAAAGCAACAGAGGCTACAGTTGGTGGTATCATCCTACCAGAAACTGCTCAAAAAAAGCCTGAAACTGCGACTGTGATAGCTGTTGGACCAGGAATTAGCAATAAAGAAGGTACTTTAATCCCAATGTTCATCCAAAAAGGACAAACAGTCCTCATCGATAAGTATTCAGGTCAAGAAATTTCTATTGATGACGAAGAACATATAATTATTAAAGAAGATGATATCATAGCTATCGTTGAATAATCTATTGAGGAGAAAATATTATGGCAAAAGATTTAACATACACAGACGAAGCAAGAAAAAAAATCCTAGTAGGGATTAATAAACTTGCTAGCGCTGTAAAAGTCACTCTCGGACCTAAGGGACGTAATGTAATTCTAGAAAAATCCTTCGGCGCACCAGCTATCACTAAAGATGGTGTATCTGTAGCAAAAGAGATCGATCTTCAAGACAAACTTGAAAACATCGGTGCTCAAATGGTCAAAGAAGTTGCTAGTAAAACAGCTGATAAAGCTGGTGATGGAACAACAACTGCAACTGTCCTTGCTGAAGCTATCTTCGAAGAAGGTCTAAAACTAACAGCTTCTGGGGCTAATCCTATTATTGTAAAAAGAGGTATCGAAAAAGCT
>CACLRR010000038.1 GCA_902609415.1 uncultured Chlamydiae bacterium | reverse complement strand
TCCTCATGAGAAATCTCTAAAAGAGTCTCCATAGGTATGCCCAAACGCGCTTCAAATTCTTTTGCAAAAGAGTAAAAAGCACAATAATTACTGTTATGTCTATACAAACGAGAGGACACTTCATCCTCAACTCGACCTATTTTTACGCTATCCATCCCCTTATCTGATAAAGTCTTTTTCATAGTCGCACTTAATAAATGCTCTGTTTGATAACTACCCTGCATCAAAGCATCTATAATTTATAAGCATAACTAGTAAGCGTTAAAGAACTTTCGCATGCGTGATAAGATATTATCGAATTCCATTTCATAGCCGTCGGCATTTTGTGTATCATAGACTTGGGTGTTTCCAAGAAGACCTAAATCGTATGCAGATGTGGGATTAGGATCTCGCTTGGCAAGAAACTCAAGGCCATTGCCATTACCAGAATCAGGTCCCCATCTTCCTCGCACTACATAATCAAGATCAAGACCTTTTTGATTTTTCAGATAAATATGATGTCCTAAGACAGATTGAATATCACTATCTTTTGTTAAGTCAATATTTCCAAGAGCTGCACAGTTAACGATAATATTCTCTTTGAGTTCATTGAGATCTTTGACTTCATTTTGCTCCAGCGGAACTTTTCCAAGCAAATATTGCCTTAGAGTTAACATAACGTCTCGAGTTTCAAAAGCAAGATAGTTTTCTGTGACATGCATTTCCCGTTTAATAGAACCAAAGTCAACCATTACTTTTTCGTGACTAAACACCACATCGGTTATCGCGGATTGACCAATCAACTCTTCTCTGTCAAATGTAAATGCAGAAATCATTCTAACCCCACGATTGATAAAATCGTGTTTTTGCTCTTGCGCGCTTTTCCAAAAGTCGTAAGAAAACTTTATCCATTCCTCTGCCTTCGCTCTTGGGACATATTCGGTGTTTAGAGCATATGCTTCAGGAGTAAAGTGGCCACTTGCGATATGAGATGTTGTATTTGAGATTTCTTTTGCAACCATTCGCAGCTTGGTATAGCCCTCACTTTTAAGCATGGCTGCTGTAATCGATCCAATAATACCTGCACCCAGAATAACAACTGGTTCATCCTTTTCTAAGTCGTTTCTTTTAAAGTGAGCCTTGATTTTATTTACGACTTCAAAACAAGTAGCTGGCCCTATTGACCAACCTGACCCACCGTGAGAATAATTGTTAAAGACTGTTTTTTCTCCCATTGGTACAACATCTAAGTTAGGCCCTTTTTTATTATATGGCCTAAATCCGACCTCTTTTGTTCCAATGTGATCAGCACTTAATTTAGGCGCGTCTAGTTTAATGATGTTTAGATGGCCACTTGGGTTTGTTTGGATATTGATGTTTTTACCTTGAAAGAGGGATAGGGCAGCTTTTGCCTCAAAGATACCATTCACTAGGCGATCAACATCCTCTCGTGTGTTATGAAGAGCGATTCCCGTTCTTAAATAGGATTTAATTCCGTAGAAAGCAAAGAACTCATTTGGTGCCTCTCCCTTTATTCTATGTCTAATCAAAACCCCATTTCGATCCAAAAATGTTTGTAGTTTTTGGTTAGAGATTCCTTCTATTACAAAAGCAACAAGTGAACTATGATTTTCAGACATATCAAGGATCTTTAACCCCGGAATATCTTCTAAAGAAGACACTAGGTAACGATAGAGTCTACTTTCATGCTCTTCAACTGCTTCCATACCACCGATGCTATTTATAAAATCTATCGAGCAACCTAGAGAATAAGCCGCAGCGGAGGATGCAACCCCCAGTTCATGTTTTTTTGGTAAATCAGGGACTACATGACCATTTCTTGAAAATTCTGTCAAGGTAGCTCCTACAGTAGCTGGCCTCAGCTTCTTAAGATGTTCCTTTTTACCATAAACACACGCTACACCTGTAATAGAATATAGTTTATATCCCGATGAGTAGAGAAAGTCGCAGTCTAGGTCTTGAACGTCAATTTTTTTGTGGGCAAATCCAAAAGACGCATCAACAATCACAATAGCGCCATGTTCGTGAGCAATTTTAGTGTATTCTTTTATATCTAGTATTGAACCTGTGTAAGTAGAATGGGCGTTAAGACACACAACCTTCACCATTCCATTCAACATTGATCTGTATTCATCAATGTCCATCCCCTTATTTTTCTGAAAAGATGGATATCTTAGTGTTAAGCTCATTTTTTTGGCAGCAACTTGCCAAGCCCCATAAGTCGAAGAGTAATCATGAGGTGAAATAATTACTTCATCCCCGGGGGATAAGGTTTGGGAAATTTGATCAGCTAAGTTATTTGTAGCCTCAGAAGAATTTTTTGCGAAATAGATTTCATCAACTGATTCAGCATTCAGAAAACTTCTAATTTTTTGTCTTGTTTCTTCATAAAAAGAAGCTCTTGTATGGCTACCTTCGATTGCAGTTGGAAGATAGTCATGAGTTGAATGTGTGACCAATTTATATAGTTTATCTGCAGAGTAAACTAAAACAGGGGTGACTCCAGCAGGATCCATAAGAGTAAGAGGGCGTCCCCCCACCTTTTGATTTAAGATGGGGAAATCCCGTTTAGGATCGATCATGTTATGCATTTTGTATCCTTTAAGTTGTTTAGTTTTGGTATCTGTGCACGTTTGGTCTATTATTGATAACAACATCTTTAATACGCGCGATACAGTCATTAGTGTAGGCGACTGCACTTGTGTAGTAGGCGAGATGATACTCTCCTTGGAATGCATCGTTTATAGTCAATTCAGTGATAAAGACATCACCATGGCGATTAGAATCGACAGGAGTTGCTCCAAGCCTTGTATAACCAGCAAAATCGTGAGATGTTGTTCGAACTACGAAGATATCTGACACTATTGTCCCATCTTTTCGATACTTGACAGGTACATGGGGAGATTCGACAATAGGAACACCAGCATAGGAAACATATAAATTCCCAGAGCGCAACGTTGTCCGCATAAGTGAGCCATCTTTCATGACCTCTTTGTAAATGGCAGCCTTTGTCATAGGATGACAAACGAACATGGTATGCTGTTTGTCTTTCCAGACAAGAGCTAATCCCTCATCTAGGTAATCAGCGCAAGGCTGGGGTCTTTCTTCATCTACATGGATAGTGTATCCTTTACTAATAAGAGATTTTAACCCAAATCTTCGGTTATTAATTAGCTGCGACTCTTGGTGCTCAAGCAAATGAAGTTTTGCGATTCTCAAATCCTCACTAACAGGATTAAAATCTTCTCTAAACAACACTTCAGCTTGTTTAGCTGTTATAATACGCTTTTCAAAACATTCTAACTGAATGTCCTGAGAGCTAAATTTCACATAATCATGTGAAATAATTTTAGATTTATGGTCTGTTCCATCTTGAACATCAGGTGATATTACCTGCTCTTTCCCATCTGTTACTCTTACCTGATTAACCTTTAACATACCATTTGTGAGCTCCTTATAATCAACAAGCTTAGTGAATAATCGTGGAGACTTATTTGTTAAATAAATTTGGGTTGGTTCCTTATGACTCAAAAAAGACTTATCAGCGGAGTTCAAGCTAGTGAGTTTAGACGGTTTACTTTCAAATTTCATAATTAATTCCTTTTTTTTATATTTATATTTATATTTATATATAATAAAATGTTATAGTCTTAATTTACGATCATTTTTAAATGTTTATTAATATAGAAGACAATAACTGAGACGGGGTATAGACCTATTCTAATGATTGTGTTCAGTATCAAAAATTCAATCCTCTACTTTGGAAGCAACTATAGGTAAGGAGAATGCATACTCACATAGATAGGAACGTGGTGAATCATTACGTCCTTAGATTCCCATAGTTCAATAGAGTTAAAATAAGCGTAGATTTTTTCAAGCCTCTTTTAGAGATAATCATAGAATCTGTGGCCCACCTTACCGTGTATTAGATCTAATTAATAGATTAGAAGCTTTCTTTTGAATAAGTATTTTAGCTTTCTATTTTTTACTTTTGGGTGACTAAAATCCATAGAAAATAGATACATAAATTCACCTGTATTGGAATTTCTGATGTCAGGATGAGCAAATAAAATGTCCGAGTAGGCATCCTACTGATTCAATGTTTTAAGTAATCGTTCCAGAAGCTGGAGAACTTTCCAAACTTCAATATCATCTTCTGCAATCCAAATAGCATCATAGTTTTACACTAAAGCATCTTTCCAAATAGAGAGGTAGCTTAAAGCTCATCCGATTCTTCCCCTATTCATAGTAATTCCAAAAAGTCCCCTTAGAATGTCAAAAAGCGAACTTACAAAATAATAAATTAAAAGCTATACAACT
>CACLRR010000037.1 GCA_902609415.1 uncultured Chlamydiae bacterium | reverse complement strand
CGTTGGTAAGCTCATCTACCAAATCATCATTACCTAACTTACTCATTATCTAAACCATCCTCTATCACATTTTGGGCACTTTTAATAAGATATGCTGCTAACCATCTTTCACCATCATATTTCATATCTACATCCATTGAACCATCATCTTCTGATTCTCTGCACGTAATCAAGACATAACAAAGTGCTTTTCCCTTATTTTTTGAAATTACCCTTCTCAAATCCTTCTTTGAAAAATCTCGTCGAGAAAATAGACCCTCTAGTTTTTTTATCATACGTGGATACTATTATTTATACAGATTATTTTAAACTACACTTCAAAACACAAAATGCAACAATGAAGGTAAAGTGATCTCATATATGCTATTTAATTGCAATTAAATATTTTAATATCAAGAGTTTCTTGTCTCCATACAATATTTTTCAAGCCCTCTTTTAATCTTTGTAATATTTAATCCTCGAATGAATTCTATAAGATTATGTTGCCACCAATGGAGTCCCTTTTCAATCATCTCATCAATTGCCTTCTCTTTTTTCCATCCCTGGATCACAATACGATAAATAGCACACATAAATCCTGTTCTATCTACGCCGTGATAGCAATGGATATAGACCGGATGATTTTTTAGGTTTGTCATAACTGAAAGAAATTCTATTACTAAACCTTCAGTAGGTTGATCTGGATAAAACGGAATATGACGCATCGAAAGGGTTCCTTGCGGTAGGAGTCGCATCATTCCACAGTCACCATCATCCACCCTTAAATTTATAATTGTCTTAACACCCCTCTTAACAAGTTCTTTGACACCCTTCATAGAGGGTTGGCCTCCCCGATAAAGAAGATCAGGTGCCACTGTTGAATACCCTGGAAGCTTATTTCCAAAAACTTTCTGTCTAAAAAGAAAAACAAGCACCTCAAAAGAACCACAGAATAAAAGAAAAAAATAGAGAAACGACTTTTTCACGACCTCAATAATTTTGTTCCACAACTGTTCAAACATTTTCGTGCATCTGTTTGTTTGGCTGATGCCAACAAATTATACCTGAAGAGTAAATAAATTGGAATAGTTAGCAAGCTCCTTCAATAGATAAAGCAAATCTTCTTCCTGTGTTAAAATAAAACCAACACCATTTAAAGATAAAAGTACATCAATCCAATTTTTATTAACCTTAGAGTTAAGATAAATTACATAAACTGCTTCAGGTGATGATTTGAGTAATTCTATCATTTTAAACAAATACTCTAGGTTCATCTCATCTATCTTCATAAATTTAACAGGATTTTCGGTAGCCAATTTTCTAAGAAACCATAAACTCTCCTTGGAAGAGATAACCTTTTCATACCTGTTTAAATGAAAAAGTTTCTGAGCTATATTATTCATTGTCACTGCAGCACATCCAACAACCTCAAGCGTCATAGATGCGACAAAATTTGCAAGCTCCAGAGCCTCACTTAAATCCACACGATTTGCTAGAGAAAGGGCAATAATTGCAAAGACTGTATCACCAGCTCCAGTAACATCAACCACTTCCCTCTTCTCAATACAAAAATCTGCTCTCTTCTGTTCCATTGAAAAAAGGGCTATCCCCTTACTAGATCTAGTAATTACAAGTTTTTCAATATCTAAATCTCCCATTAATACTCTAGCAACTTCATTAATCTGAGCAGTGGCATCTAGCTTTGATGCTAAATATGCTTCCTTCTCATTAGGTTTAATTAAATAAGCACCTCTATATTTTGTGAAATCTAGTCCCTTTGGATCAACTAGCACTTTAATATTCTTTCTCTTGCCTAAATTAATTATCGCCTGAATCAGATCATCTGTTAAGAATCCCTTACCATAGTCGGAAAGTAAAATGACATCCCACTCTAACTGTTCAACAGTGGATAATATAGTTTCTGTCATCTCATCCAATGATGGTACAATTTTCTCATCATCAATTCTTAACAATTGCTTACCATCAGATAAAATACGAGTTTTCCGAGGCGTTTTATATTCTTTTTGAGTAAGGATCAATTCAGTATTTACACCTTCCCTAATAAGTCGTTCTCTTATCAAATCACCAAATAAATCTGAACCTGTTCTTGCAACAAGAGTCACCGCTGCATCAAGATGTGCAAGATTTATTGCCACATTACCAGCACCTCCAGGGAAACAACTTTCTTCATCGATTTGGTGTACCAGAACAGGTGCCTCAGGGGAAATCCTCGTAGCCTTTCCATGAATATATTGATCTAGAAAAAGATCTCCTACAACAAGTGCCTTAATCGATTTTAATTTAGCTAAAGTACTAATGCCTACCATTTTCTCTTCCATTTATTAATAATCCAGAATAGCTAGGTGCTATTACCATATAATTAGTCAGTAAGAAGACTCTTTCTTTATTTAGGGTATGTTCATAATAGAGTTGCATAACAACTATAATATAGTTTTAATCCTGGTTAAAATTATAGTTAACCTAGAAGTAGGAAGGTTATCACTCCAAACATGAGAGTAATAAATAAAAACCTCATACACATAAAAGAAGAAGATTACAACAAGAGTTCAAGTAAATCAAGTATTATAAAAAATCAAATTAGTCAGACCTTACTATACCAAGAATCATTTGACCTTTCTATGGTTCTCACAGAAAAAAAATCGACACCTTCTAACCTTGGCTCTTCGACACTTCCCTTACATACAAAAGCACTCCCTGACCCTGTTAATACCACCGATTTAAACCCTAATTGTATAAGTTGGTATTTAATCTTTTTTAATTCTGGATAAAGAGAGAAAACTACAGGCTCAAGTTGATTATAGAATAAAGCTTTATCTCTTAAAAGCAGGTCAAGATCCTCAATGACTGTAATATCTTTATATTCCCTGTACACCTTATCTGTTGAACACCTAATATCAGAAGGGCATGCAATCCAAAATGACTCTTTATCTTTAATCTCAACAGGCTCTACTATCTCACCAATGCCTGTACATAAACTATAGCCATTAGAAAAAAAAAAGGGCACATCTGCGCCTATTTCAGCTCCCATCTGCATTAATTCAGAAATAGATAAAGGCTGGTTAAACAACTGATTCATACCCCATAATACAGTTGCTGCATTGCTTGAGCCTCCTCCTAAACCTGCTTGTTGTGGAATCCGCTTATTACAAGAAATAAAAAGTTCATCAGCTATCAAAGTCTTTCTTCTAAAAGCATCTCTTGCTTTAATGATATGATTTCTATGATCTAGTGGTAGGTTTGCTTCAATATTAACAGAAAAATGATCCTTTGAATCTAATTTAATCTCCATAGAATCATATAAGGAAATTGCAGAAAATAAAGAGGCTATCTCATGATAGCCGTCTTTACGTTTTGCAATCACCTTGAAAAAGAGATTAACCTTTGCTGGAGAAAAAAGAAGCATGCATTACTTCTCATCTGCAGTATCTTCGATCTCTGAAGCTTTTTCCTCTACCTTCTTTTTCACAACAACATTGGGTTTAACTTCGAGTCTAAAAAAGGCTTCTACAGCTTCCTTAAGCTTTAATATAATATTATGTGTTCCAAGACTCTTAATAGTATAGGGGAGAATGACACTCTTCTTATCTAGGGTAATAGACTGTGTTTTTAGTAATCCTAATATATCATCCATAGAAACAGCACTATACATTCTACCACTATCAGGATCGACTTTTACAACCAACGAGAGCGTTTTCTCCTGAATCATATCCTTGATTTTTAGAGACTCTTGCTTATCTACAGCAGCTTCCTTTTCTCTTTCCTTATTTAATTTATCTTGTAATTTTAGGGTGGATTTTGTTGCAATCACTGCCATTCTTTGAGGCAAAAGATAATTGCGCGCAAACCCTGGCTTTGCAAAAACAATATCACCCTTGCAACCAAGATTACGGATATTTTCCAATAGTAACAATTGATAATTCATATTACACCTTTTAGAATTCTAAGTTAGTCTTGTACTGCATAGGCCATAAGAGCTACATTTCTTGCTCTTTTTACTGCCTGTGTTAGTTTTCTTTGATATTTAGCGCATACACCGGTCACTCTCCTAGGAATGATCTTACCACGTTCAGTAGTGAAATTCCTAAGAAGTTCTACATCTTTATAATCTATGTATTTAAGCCCTGACCCGCGAATTGGACAATGATTCTTTCCAGTCTTCTCTTCATCTAAAGATTTAAAACTTAACGAATCTTGTTCTGGAATCTTAT
This sequence comes from uncultured Chlamydiae bacterium, assembly GCA_902609415.1. Lineage (GTDB taxonomy): Bacteria > Chlamydiota > Chlamydiia > Chlamydiales > CACLRR01 > CACLRR01. Next base: position 311 of record CACLRR010000037.1, on the reverse strand, counting down.
CAATAGATATATGCATATTACGCATAAGATCTTCATTAAGTTGATTTTCTCTATTAATCGGCTTCAAGGACTCTGTAGGAGATGAGAAATAGAAGAGAGTATACATACCCTCTTTTGCCGATTTAATTGGATATTTTAGTTTTTTACGGTCCCAATTAATCATCTTTAAAACCTTTCCGCCATATTTTTCAATATAAGTCGCTATTCGTTCTTTTGCTTTTTCTTTAGCTTCATCGCTTAGCGTTGCTGAAATAATATATAATCCTTCATACAACTGCTCTTTTCTTCTCATATAAGTTCTCCTTCTTCTC
>CACLRR010000036.1 GCA_902609415.1 uncultured Chlamydiae bacterium | reverse complement strand
TTTGTTTTAATTTTCTTATGCCTCTTTTTATTTTTGGCAACACGGATGGCTTTTTGGACCGCTTTTGGTATTATCTTTTCGTTTATAGGATCTTTTTTTATTTTGTATCTATTTAATGTGTCGATCAATTTAATTACTTTGTTTGCTTTTATAGTTGTTTTAGGAATTGTGGTCGATGATGCAATTATTATTTCAGAAAATATATTTCGATATAAGGTAGATGGAAAAGATAGCCTTGAAGATACAGCCGCTGCTGTAAAAGAAGTGGCACTTCCAGTTTTTTTAACTATATTAACTACGATGGGTATGTTTCTGCCCCTTCTTGGAGTTCAGGGAGTAATAGGTCAGGCGTTAGGATTGATGCCATATGTTGTGGTTGGAGTCTTACTCATTTCTATGATCGAAGTTTATTTTATATTACCTTCTCACTTAGCCTCTTTTTCACAAAAAAAATATAAGAAAAATGCTCTTTTTTTACGCGTTAATGGCCTATTAGAGAGATTTATTGAAAAAATATATCTGCCCTTTTTAAAGAGTTGCTTGCATGTACCCTACCTTGTTTTATCAATTGCAGTATCTATACTACTTGTATTTATAGGTATTATTGGACATGGATGGATAAAATTTGCCTATTTTCCATCAGTAGAGACTGATTTTGCCGTTGTATTAGTAGATATGCATCCATCAAATCGTTTAGAAGAAACTAAAAAAGCGGGTGAAGTCATTACTAAGGGGCTGTATGAGGTGTTAGATGAAATGAGTATAAATAGTGATAGCACTAAGCTTGTTTGCAGCTATGGTTATAAGATGGATAATACTTATCGTACAACTGCGATAGAAGTGGGTATGATGAATGAGTCTCTAATTACTGTTATTTTAGAGGTTCCTGAAGAGAGAAACTATTCACTAGAAGAGTTAACAAGAAGGTGGCAGGAGAAAATAGGTTCCATTCCAGGTCTTCTGAATATTGAGACGATATATTCCTCATTTATTCCTAATGATAGGTTGCAATTTGGCCTTTCAATGGATAGAGGTGAAGATTTACTTCTTGCAACTGAGAGGATACGTAGCTATGTGGAAAACTTAGATGGTGTAAGGGCTGTAAGAGATTCTATAAGTTCTGGTAAAATAGGGTACGAAGTGGAATTAAATAGTGTAGGAAAGAGGCTGAATGTTGATCGAAAAATTTTAGCTCAGCGAGTAAATAACGCATTCTTAACAAGTGAAGTAGATAGGAAATATTTAACTCATGGTATTAAAACAGTGGATTTACGATTGAAGGAGAGAACATATTCAGCTCTAAAAGATTTATCAATTCCTATAAATCGACAATTCTCAGCGCCACTGTATTCAATTGCGAATATTTCAAAGAAACGAAGTTTTACAAAAATAAAAAGACGTGATCAAAGGCTTGTTGTAAATTTTGATGCAGACGTAAATTTAGACATCACCTCACCTACTGCCATAGAGGAAGATATTAAAAAGCAACTGTTTCCTTTGATTAAAGAGCAGGTTGGCCCTTTTGAATTAATTAAATCGGAGAATAGTGAGGATCAAATAAAAACACTTGTCAGCCTACTAATAAATACGATGATTGCTCTATTTGGTATTTATGTTTTGCTCGCTCTTTTTTTTAAAAGCTATTTGCAGCCTGTATTAATTATGGCCGCGATACCTTTTGGTTTGGTGGGAGCGCTAATTGGGCACTGGGTCATAGGCATGGAGATCTCGGTAATTTCCTTTTTTGGATTTGTTGCACTTTCAGGCGTAGTGATTAATGATGCTCTAGTGCTTATGAGTTTTTATAATGCTGAGATGATGAGAGAATCTAGAGATCCAAAAGAGGTGTGGCTTCTTGCGGCAAGAAAACGGTTTAGGCCAGTAATTATTACAACTATTACCACTTTTCTTGGTTTAGCTCCTATTTTATTTGAATCTAGTATTCATGCACAATTTCTAAAACCTATGGCGGCATCCCTTGCATTTGGTGTGTTAGTAGCTACTCTTGTTACCTTAATTTTTATTCCTTGTCTAAGGTTGATCTTTACTCGATCTTCTAAATAATCAGGAGTCATTCTTTGGTGACAGTTTACTTGCAAATAAACTTTTTTTGATGCTACTCTGTTGAACAATTCATATTAATGGTTTGTGATGACTGCAGAGGTTTCTACATATTCACGTGAGTACATTTTAGGTCGCATACAGTCACTTACAGGTCTTTGGTTTGTTCTTTTTTTGTGTGAGCACCTATTTACTAATTCACAAGTAGCACTTTTTTTTGCAGATGATCAGATGTGGTTTGTTAGGAGTGTTAATTTTTTACACAGCCTACCTTACCTACAAGTAATTGAGATTGTTTTATTAGGTGTGCCGATTTTATTTCATGCAGTTTTAGGTATTAGGATTGCTATAACAGGAAAGAGTATTTATGCAAGTGGTGATGGTACAAAGCCTATTATTAAAAGTGGAAGAAATAGAGCCTTTAGATGGCAGAAGATAACTGCTTTTATACTTCTTATAGGTATTATTGCACATGTTGTGAATATGCGATTTATGCACTATCCAACCACAACATCTTATGGGTCAACACATTATTATTTTACCAAGGTGCCTATCTTTTCAAAATTATATAGTTTATCAGAGCGTCTTAATGTCACACTTTATTCAAAAGTTGATCTTGCAAATGTAGGTACTGAATTGAAAAAAGTTCAGGCAAAGATTTTTGAGCTGAATAAAAAAGAGAAGCAACTTTACATTGAAGAAGAGAAATACGGTGCTTACATGGATGAGATGAATCACTTGCAGAAGTTATTAGGTTCGTATAAAAAGAAAGCTGCTTTATATCAAGGTTTGAGTGACTATCAGCTCAACTCTGATCAAGTGGTGGTAGTTGCAGATAATACTGGTACTTTGATGTTAATTAATGTAGCTAGTTGCTTTAGAAGCAGTATAAATTGTATTTTATATACTATATTTGTAGCTTCTGCAGCATTTCATGCTTTTAATGGGCTAGGTGCTGCTGCTATGAGTTGGGGTATCTTGATAAGAAAATCAGCCCAAATAAAGTGGTTCTCGATCTGTATTGGATTGATGCTATTAATCGGAGCCTTAGGATTGATGGCGATCTGGGGTAGTTACATTTATCATTATATATAGAGAGATTATGGAGAAGAAGAAAACGGCGATTGTTGTAGGAGGTGGTCTAGCTGGGCTTGCGGCTACAATGAAACTTGCAGAAAAAGGTATTCATGTAACTCTTGTTGCTAAAAATTATGTACGCCGTTCACATTCTGTTTGTGCTCAGGGTGGGATTAATGCAGCAGTTAATAATCGAGATGAGGATGATGACTGGTCAATTCATGCCTATGATACAATAAAGGGTGGAGATTTTTTAGCTGATCAGAGCCCTATTATTGAGATGTGCTATAATGCAGTTGATATTGTTTACATGCTCGATAGGTTAGGTGTTCCCTTTAATCGTACAAATGATGGTGCGCTAGACTTTAGACGCTTTGGTGGCACTCTTTATCATCGTACAGCTTTTGCCGGAGCTACAACAGGTCAACAGCTTCTGTATGCACTTGATGAGCAGGTAAGAAAATATGAGATGATGGGTATTGTAACAAAGTATGAACATCATGATTTTTCGAGGGTTGTAATCAATGATGATAATATCTGCTGTGGTATTGTCATGATAGATCATTGGACACTACAGCATAGTTTTCTTAAGGCAGATAGTGTAATCATGGCAACAGGAGGCCCTGGTAGAATTTATGGATCGACGACAATGTCAACAGTTTGTACAGGGAGTGCAGCGGGCACGATATATATGCAAGGAGGTTGTCTTGCAAACCCAGAATTTATACAAATTCATCCGACAGCAGTACAAGGTGAAGATAAAGCAAGACTAATGTCTGAAAGTGTTAGAGGTGAAGGAGGAAGAATGTGGGTTTGGGGTGACTCAAATAAAACCATTTTAGCTCCAGATGGTACTTCAATCCAGTGTGGGGAAACAGGTAAACCTTTTTATTTTCTAGAGAAATGTTATCCTGCATTTGGAAATCTCGTACCAAGGGATATAGCTGCTAGGGAGTGCATGAAGGTATATCAGTTAGGTCTTACCAATGGAGAGCGATCTGTTAAACTTGATGCCACACATCTTTCAAAAGAAAAGCATCATAAACTAGAGGGTGTTTTAGAGATCTATCGCAAGTTTACGGGAGAGGATCCTGCAGAGGTGCCCATGGAGGTGTTTCCTGCAGTACATTATTCGATGGGCGGTATATGGGCTGATTATCCAGAGATAGGTAGTCAAAGCGATGATCGTTTTAAGCTGATGACATCTATAAACGGTCTTTTTGCAGTAGGAGAATGTAATCATCAGTATCATGGAGCAAATAGACTAGGAGCAAATTCTTTAATGTCTTGCATATACGATGGACTACTTGTTGGTCATGAAGTGCATAAGTATATTGAAGGTTTTAAGCAGCTACCATCTGAAGCAAAAGAGGATCATTATCATAGAGAACTTGCTATTGAAACTTCTAGAAGAGAGCGATTATTATCTGTATCTAGAAAATCAAAAGGAGAAAGTCTTTATGATCTTTATGATATTCTAGGAAATATAA
>CACLRR010000035.1 GCA_902609415.1 uncultured Chlamydiae bacterium | reverse complement strand
CTGTTAGCGATGATTTTTGCTATCATAGGAGTACTCCTACCAAAACCGATCGACAAGATCTCTAAAAGCGCGAATAGATTCATCTATAAAGACACAATTACAAGCATACTCTTTTCCATCATCTTCTTTATTCTTGCTATTTTCATTCCACCAGCAATTTTTGCTCTTATTGGTATACTTGCTGGAAAATCCTTGGCAGTAGACGGGCAAATGGGCACATGCTGTAATAATAAGTCAGAGAATTGCAGTTCTGTATCTGATAAAGAAGGAAGTGCAGAAACAGACACAGATTTAGAAGAGAATTAAAGAAAGGGTTTAAATTCTACATCATTCTCGCTTGCTGTATGAAGGAATGATTGATACTTATTTTCCAGCTCCACCTTTTCCAGCTTCCGAGCCAGCATATAGACCCTTAGCTGATTAAAAAAGAGAAGAGCCTTATGATTGATAAAAGTCCCTGCTAAAGGCTCTTTTTCCAAACTAACCTGAAGAGCAAGGGACAGATCAAGCGCCTTCTCATACTCTTTCCCCTCAATCAAAACAGTTGCCTTGGTAAATTCACTCTCCTTTCCCAAACCCCAGTCAATCGTTTGCTCAGAGTGTAATAGACTATTAAACATCTCTATATCTCCAAACTCAAGACACTTCTGCAAGAGTACACTCTGATATGGAGCCCCATAATAAGATGGATTATTATGGAGTTTATCATGAAAACTTTTCAATTGTTCAGGTCTAGCTCCTCTTAGCGCGTTAAGATCCTTTTCAGCCTGATAGAAACTATCACGCTTCTTAACTTTTTGATTTGCTGTATAGGCCATAAAAACAGAAATACACATCAACAAAAAAGAGCCCACAATAAAATAGACAGTTTTTGATAAAACCCACTCTTTAATACTAGGTGTTGACTTTGTTTCTTTTTCTTCTGTAGGAAATTCAATCTGCACTTTCATCTCCAGGCTTAGACTGTAGTTAAAATATAACCATTTAAAGATTAATATCAAAGACAAAAAAATATTTACAATAACACTCTCTTTATATATTCTTTATCAATGGTTGCGAAGATCCAAAATACTTATGTATATGATAGAATATATAGTCACAGACCTTCTCAAGAAACTTTAAGGTCCATTACACTCTTTGCTACAGCCCATTTCAGCACACAATATCTGTGCAACGATTTAGAATGCTCCTCTCATCAGCACACCTTTCTTTGGTGCATTAGCATTTGCACAGCTGGCATAGTCTCTGCTAAAATCACACAATTTATTCTTACAAGACAAAGAAAACAAAATAACATAGCGCACAGGAATCGTATAGAAGGAATTGGAGAGAGCTTCAAAAAACTAAAAGGAAAGGTGGATTAGTGGAATTATCTACTTTAAAAATCGGAATATCTAGGATTTTTACATCTTCTAAATAGATATATTGGAGGTCCTGCATCCCCTTCTAATTTATCATGCAAAATAAGATCATGACGTCTCAAGACAACTATATACTCTTCCCTACTTCTATTACTAGTAATTGGTGACACCTTTGAATCAGTATTTCCCTGAAATTTTTCTACGAGTATTAACCAATTACATTTTATTTTACTAATTTCATTCTCTATTGAATCAGGATCAAATCTACCGAAATAATGGTGTGCTATCGTAAGATCAGAAAAGCTCAATCCCTTAGTCTTCTCCCTTTCATCCGGAGAGCTCCACGCCTCATACCTTACTTCATGAAAAAGGTCGTTAATCCTTTGGTCGGAAGATCCATATTCCACAACGTCTCTAAAATCAATCTCCTTAATTAGAGAACTAATCCCTCTCTTTACCCCTTCTAACATTGCCTGCCCCCATCGTCAAATTATGAAGATGAAGATAAAAAATCAAGTAAAGACAGTAATATTTTTCTATGCCCTGCTGAAAATGGAAGCTTAAGTAAAGACTCTTGATCCAGCCACTTATAACCACTTAGATTCATTTTATGCTGTAATGGGCATAAATAGGGGGAAATAGTTACTCTATATTTAGTATAACTATGTACTACCTTGTCTAAAGGGTAGGCTCTTTTAGGGAGGGAATCTATTTTTTCGGAAGAATAAAACTCATAAAGTCCAGACATTACTCTTGCTCCTTCGACTCTGTGCACTAAAAAAAGATCTTTGTATTGATAGATCAAGGCGATCCGAGTTAACTTTACTATTTTATCCCTCTTTTTTCTCTTAGGAAATTCAGATACTTTCCCTAAGGCAAAAGCTTTGCACCCTTTTTTTATTGGGCATAGATGGCATTCTGGTTCCTTTTTACAGTGCAATGCACCTAGCTCAATCAAAGCTTCCATTGTCACAAAAGGACTCCTTCTTTCAAGATGCACATCTAGAAGCTCACCTACTCGTCTATGAGTCAAGAGCTTACTAATACAATCCTCAATTGCATAAAACCTTGTTAATACTCTAAGTACATTTCCATCAATAGCTGCAGCTTTCTTTTTAAATGCAAAGCTAAGAATGGCACCTGCTGTATAAGGGCCTATTCCAGGAATCTCTTCTAATGATTTTCTAGTCTCAGGCAGGTTTCCATTTCTATTTCTTACAAGCCACTGGGCCCCTTCATATAGACGAAGAGCCCTTGAGTAGTAGCCTAAACCTTCCCACATCTTTAATACTTCTTCCTTAGAAGCAAGAGCTAATGATTCAATCACCGGAAATTTCTGCATCCATCGATGAAAATAAGGAATAACAACAACAGCTTGAGTTTGCTGCAACATCACCTCAGAGACCCAAACTCTATATGGAGTGCAGTCTTCTCGCCAAGGAAGCTTGCGAGCATTCATCCTAAACCATTCCTGTAGAGCATCTATATTCATTTGGCACACTTTTTGCATCAATAATACAAAAAGGTAGGTATAATATGTCTAATAATTATGAAGAAATTGAAAAACTACTAAAAAAAGAGATTCAGATCCTTCGAGAAATCCTAGGAATTGTTTCATACTACACAGAAAATCAGGATCCTAAATTGAAAGAACAAAAACAAGCCCTCTCAACTACACTTCTTCCTATTTCTAAAAAAAACAAAAAAATCTTACAATCACTAGATCAGAAAACACTCAATATTATAGCCCCATTTATTAGGCAAAGAAAAATGCTCCGAGACTCAATCAGCAAAAAACTTCTTGAAAAGCGCTCTACCCAATACCCTTCACCCTCTTTAATGGTAAAGACTAAGCCATTCCTAAGAAAGACTCTCATTGCAGATCAAGAGGAAGTCTTATGAATACCGCTCTTCTCTATGGAAACAGCCCTTTCTATCTCGATCATATTGCTCCGCTCGCTCTTCTGCTCAAAATGAAGCTCTTTGTTACGGAAAAGTCTCTAATTAAAAAAGCAGATCAATACTATCCAGAAATAAACATGCAACATTCATCCTATCATAATATTGCAAAAGAAATACTTAAGGAAGAAAGGACCTTCCTCTTTTCCCAGCTACCATCACCCCTAGTTAAGCCGATCTTCTTAACAGAGGAGGCTCTCTCCAAAAATAGAGTGATTCCCTTCTTCGTCCACCATGGCCAATCCGACAAAGATTCCCTTTTTGGACTAAAAGAAGAAAAACTAATCACTATCTATGGCGATAAGATGAAAGATGATCTAAAACGGCTTGAGATTTATGATAAATTTTCTCATATCGTTACAACTGGAAACTATCGCTACAATTTTTATTTAGCACACCACAAATTCTATAAAAAACTTATCAACTCTCTTTATCCAAAACCAGAAAACAAAATAACTATTCTATATGCTCCTAGCTGGAGTGAACCCTCCATCAAAGAGATAGCTCCGTCTCTCATCAAAAACCTCCCTTCCAACTGCCACCTCTACCTCAAATTTCATCCTAATACTGAAGAGGAGTTTCCAGGTTTTATAGAGCACCTTCAATCACTTTGTACAAAAGAAAAATCAATCACCTTTGTCTCTCAACTCTGTCCTATCTACCCTCTACTCGATCAAATGGAAATCTACTTAGGTGATACCTCTTCTATCGGGTATGATTTTCTTACCTTTAACCGTCCACTTTATTTTATTAGAAGTAAAAACCCCCAGCAAAAAACAACGCTCTTACGCTGCGGTCAGGTAGTCGAGCACATCGAACACTTTTATAAAAATCTCTCCCCCCAAGAAGAGCTCTCTCAAATAAGGTCCACCTACTATAATTATGTTTTCGATACCTATATAACTCTAGATAACTTAAAAGAAAAAATAATCAACACCTGTAAAGAGGTCTCCGAAGATCCACTATTCTTATTATGAAAGCAATTGCACTCACAACAGATGAATTTACTCACCACCTAGATCACCTAGCACCCCTTTGTGCTCTAGAAAATTATCCGGTTCAAACCGACTGTCCAACACAATATCAATTTCTAAAAGAGTACTACCCTATGGTTCAAGTACGCTATGCACCTTTTAATTTTCATCAACTTACAGAAGAATTCGACACATTCATTATCTCCACCAAGGATGCTAGAAAAGATCTACAACCACTAATCAAATCAATTACTAAAAAAAGGATCAGGTTCATATTCTGCCCACATGGAAGAAGTGAAAAATGTGAAATCGATCCTATGTCTAGCATCTATCAACACCAGGATATCGCACTCATTTATCACAAAAATCAAATTAACATTTTTAAACAATTAGGCATTGATACGACAATTAATGAAATAAGACTCATTGGTGACTACCGAAGGAAATTCTATGATCAGAATAGGGCCTTATATGATAAAAAAACAGCGCTTCACGTCCAAACATTATTTGCTAAACCTCAACCACTAGTTCTCTATGCACCAACATGGGATAAGAACTCCACCTTCAATACCTTTACCAAACAACTTATTGATCATCTACCAGATCACATCAACCTGCTGATTAAAGTCCATCCCCTCCTTTACAAACATCAAGCAGCAAATGTGATTAAGCATACAGCTTACGAAAAAGACAATTGCTCTATTCTTATTGAATATCCTCCAATTCTACCCTTGCTTTCTAAAGCCTTATATTACCTAGGGGACACAAGTTCAATAAGTTACGACTTTCTGTACGAGGAAAAACCCCTCTTTTTTGTTAAGGGAAAGGAGAAATT
>CACLRR010000034.1 GCA_902609415.1 uncultured Chlamydiae bacterium | reverse complement strand
GTCTCAATTGAGCCTGAAGGTGAAAAAGAAACTCATCTTTCCTATCTTGGGAAAATAAATGAGTATTTTGAAAGAGAAGAGGTGATACTAATTGTTTCACAGCCTCAGCACATTGAGAAGGCTGCAATAAAATTGCATACAGACTATGGAGTTCCCCTTTTCTCATTCAATCCTAATGAAAGAGACTATATTTCAAATATCAACAGACTAACTAAGCAAATTTATTCCGATGAACAATAATATTATTGAACTCTCTGATCTCTCCTTTAGCTATGGGGAAAACCAAATATTTAATAAATCCAATCTCTCCATAAAGAAAAACAGCTTTTCCCTTATTTGTGGACCTAATGGTGCTGGGAAAACAACCCTCCTAAAGCTTATGATGGGTCTCCTAAAAGCAGATTGTGGCACAATTAATATCAACCAAGAAGATATCGGCTATGTTCCACAGGCTCTTAATTTTGACAAAGAATTTCCTATATCAGTCTTTGAATTTGTTCTTCTTGGTGCTCTTGATAAACTAAGCTGGCTAGGTAGATACTCTAAAAAAGATAAAAGAGAAGCAGATAAGCTCATCCATAAAATGGGACTTTGTCACAAGAAATATAAACCGATCTACACCCTTTCCCTTGGACAACTACAGCGCCTCTTAATTGCAAATGCTCTTCTTAAACAACCATCAATTCTACTCCTTGATGAACCAACTGCCAGCCTTGACAAAGAAAGCGCAACCCAAATATTTCAACAACTCATCGAAATTAAAAAAAATACTACAATCCTTTTGATCACACACCAGCCACCAGAGGACCTGAGTGCCATAGATAGGGTGATCTACATACATAAAGAAATACAAGACCTAGATGCTGAAGAAATCTGCCGCCATTACCCCTTAGGGCTATCTCATGGAAAAGGAGGTGTAGATCATGACTGAATTTTTCCATGCCCTATTTAACAATAGCTTCCTTCAACTAGCTATGCTCGCAGGAATTACATCCTCTATTGCCGGAGGCATCATCGGCTCCTACGTTGTTGTTAAGCGGATCGTTTTTGTTAGCGGCTCAATTGCACATGCTGTTCTTGGAGGGATTGGACTGTTTGTCTTCCTAGGCTATCATACACAGTCTTCATTCTTTTCACCCCTTACAGGAAGCCTAATAGTCGCCATACTCTTCGGTTGGATCATTGGTGCTATCCACCAAAAATATAGGCAACGGGAGGATACTGTCATTGCAGCTATTTGGTCTATAGGAATGGCTCTAGGCGTCATTTTTATATCTATTACACCAACAACAAGTAACGAGTTAACCGCTTTTCTCTTTGGGAATATTCTCTGGGCAAACCACTTTGACATCCAACTCCTTATCATACTCGATATTTTAATTATTGTAACCACATGGTTCCTACATAAAAGATTTTTGGCACTTTGCTTTAATGAAGAATTTGCTTTAATTAAAAAACAACCTGTAAAACTCCTCTACTTCATCTTACTTACACTAATCTCACTAACAGTCGTTCTTTTTATACAAATTATTGGAGCTATTCTTGTTGTTTCGATGCTCTGCCTTCCAGCGGCAATCGCAAACTTCTTCACCTCAAGATTATCAACGATGATGTTTCTTGCAATCGGTTTCTCCTGCTTCTTCATATTCTTTGGTCTCCTTATTTCCTTCCATCTAGAATGGCCCTCAGGAGCAACAATCGCACTAGTCTCTACACTCAGCTACTTTATATTACTCCCTTTCAAGCAGAAATTTATCCATTGAAGACGATTGAGCCTTGACTTCCTGTTTAAGTTTGTATAAACTATAAGCCTTTTCAACAAAGGATTTAACATGTATGCAATAATTAAAACTGGCGGGAAACAGTATAGGGTTGAAGTTGGCGAGAATATTGAGGTGGAATACCTAGAAGGCTCAGAGGGAGATGTCATCACTTTTGAAGAGGTTCTCCTTATTAAGGATAACAATAAAATGACCCTAGGCAATCCGAAAATTGATAATGCGCAGGTAGTTGGAAAGATTGTAACACACAAAAAACAAAAAAAACTCACTATCTTTAAAATGAAAAGGCGCCATAACTACAAATTAAAGAAAGGACATAGACAACAATCCACTAAAGTAGAAATAAGCGCTATCTCACCTTCTAAGGAGGCAAAAAGTGTCGCATAAAAAAGGTCAAGGTTCCTCTAGGAATGGTAGAGACTCTAATCCAAAATATCTCGGTGTAAAAAAGTACGGGGGTGAAACTGTAAGAGCTGGAAATATAATCGTACGTCAACGTGGTACAAAATTCTATCCAGGTAAAAATACTGGTATCGGAAAAGACCACACAATCTTTGCTCTCATTGATGGACAGACATACTTCACAAATAGAAATAACAGAAAGCAAATCAACGTGATCCCTAAAGAAACTACCTAGTTATGTTTACTGATGAGCTGAAACTACTTCTTAGGGCCGGCAAAGGAGGCGATGGTATTGTCTCCTATAAACGTGAGAAATATATGCCTAAAGGTGGACCTGGAGGCGGCGATGGTGGAAATGGTGGCTCCGTTATTTTCCAGGCGTCAAAAGACATACAATCTCTTGACCACATACGCTATTTTACTCTTGTAAAAGCTGAAAATGGCAACCAGGGTGGCAAGAATTGTAGAACAGGAAAGCGTGGAAGAAATAGAACTATTTCTGTTCCTCGTGGGACTCTTATCAGAGATTCGAATAATAATGAGGTCATCTGTGATCTTATTGAGGATAAGCAATCGATCCAACTTTGTAATGGGGGTATTGGAGGTCTTGGCAATGTCAACTTCAAAACACCCACAAATCAGACCCCAAATAAATGTACTTTAGGTACCATGGGGGAAGAAAAGGAGGTCTATCTTGAGTTAAAAATGATTGCAGATGTTGGGTTTATTGGCCTCCCAAATGCAGGTAAATCTACTCTCCTTAAGACCATCTCCTCTCAAGATATTAAAGTAGGTGATTATCCATTTACAACACTTGTTCCCAATCTTTCCTGTATTGAATTTGATGATTACTCACGACTTATTCTTGCAGACATCCCAGGAATTATCAAGGATGCCCACAAAGACAAAGGACTTGGATTACAATTTTTACGGCATATAGAGCGCACAGAGCTACTCACCTATATTATCGACATCACTGAGGATGAAAACCACTTCCTCCTCCTTAGAAATGAGTTAGAAAAACACGACCCATCATTAGTTCAAAAACCTTTTATGATTCTTCTCAATAAAATTGATCAACTAGAAGCCCCTAATCAAATTGAAAAAATAAAGCAAGACTATCTAGAGTATACTCCACACGTTCATACCATATCTGCAAAAGAAAACATAGGAGTATCCTCCTACATTAGTTCCCTCAAAGAGCTTGCCCAGGAAAATGGGAAAAAATATTAGGCATCTGACTCCTTACTAAAAATATAGAAGAGCACTAAAGAACCTCCTAAAACAAATAAATCCTTATATCCTGACTTTATTGTCAATATCCCGTCAGCAGCTATTTGATGAGGAATGTGCACTAAGAATATGATCAATACTAACAAGAGGCAAAGAAGTGCAGAGGCTACTTGAGCAAAAACCCCTGTAATAATACTTATCCCTGCTAGGAAGAGTGCTACCCCAGTAAAATATACAATAAAAGAAGGCATAGGCAAATAGGAAGGAACAATGGTGATTACAGAATCATGATGAATAAAATGATCTATCCCAAACACAATTAAGGGTATACCAAAAAGAACTCTTCCTATGATAAAATATACTCTCACAAACTAACCTCTCTTACCCATTAATGATGTGATCATTGAATCTAGCGGAAATACAATTGTATTTGTCTTGTCACCAGCAATATTACCTAGTGTTTCTAGCTGCCTCAACTGCATGGCTCCAGGAGCCTTTGCCAAAATCTGCGCTGCCTCAAACAGCTTTTCTGCAGCCTGCAGCTCACCTTCAGAATTAATGATCTTTGCTCGCTTTAATCTTTCAGCTTCAGCCTGCTTAGATAATGCGCTAATCAACTGAGGAGCAAGTTCAACTTTTTTCACTTCTACAGCAGAAACCTGAACTCCCCAAGGGTCAGTAGCTTCATCCAGAACCTTTTGAATTCTTGCATTAATATTATCACGTTCTTGTAAAATTACATCTAATGTATTGTTCCCTATCACACTTCTTAAAGTGGTTTGGGCAAGCTGACCTGTTGCGACCAAGTAATTTTCTACATTAAGAATAGCATCCTTGGGTGAAATTGCTTTTAGAAAGACAACAGCATCTACCTTAATTGTGACATTATCTCTTGTGATAACATCCTGACTTGGAACATCCATTACAACGGTTCTTAAACTCACCCTAATCATCTGCTGTGCAAGCGGAATGATAATAATAAGCCCGGGTCCCTTAGTCTTCCAATATTTCCCCAGTGTAAACACTACAGCTCTTTCATATTCTGGAATAATTTTAATGGCACTTACGAGCAACAAAAATATCAGAATAATAACAGTGGGTAAAAAAATTAAATACATACTACTCACCCTCTTTTACTTTTTCTACCTTATAGCCTGAAGGAAGTATTTCAACAATAATAACTTTATCACCAACTTTAAGCTTTACATCACTTGTAATCCTAGTCATATATTCACCCTTTATAAAAATAGTAGGCCCTCCCTGTTCATCAATAGCCCTAACCTCACCCTGTATTCCTATCATCCTTTCCATGCTATGGTGAGGTTTCATTCTCCTTGAGCGCCTTACAAGTCTCGAAAGGAGAAAGATAAAAAGTATCGAGACAAAGACAAATGCAATAAGTAGTGGATAAAGCAAGGCATAGGCAAGAGTTCCTTCACGCAAAATCATAAAAGATCCAATAACAAGACTAATGATACCACCAAGACCAAAGATACCAAAACCTGGAGCAAGACCTTCTGCAACCATAAGCCCTATTCCAAGCACCAAAAGAAGTACCGACAAATAACTGATTGGCAATAGATGTACACCATAAAGGCCAATAAACATGGCAATAAGGCCAAAAACTCCAGGAGCTATCATCCCAAAATTCATGATCTCGTAAATTATTCCATAAAACCCAAGCATTAGCAAAAAATAAGCAACGGTGGGATCTGAAATCTTCATTAAAATCTTTTCAGCAAGAGTAGGTCTCATCTCTATAACCTGAATATCCTTTGAATCTATTCTAATGGGCATCTTACCAACTGTTACCTCCATCCCATCTATTTTTTCCAATAATTCCTTCCTATTATCAGCAATAAGATTAATCACCTTCCGCTCCAATGCTTCGTTAGCGGATAGTGACTTACCCTCCTGAACCGTCTCAATTGCAAATGACACATCTCTTTTTCTCAGTTCCGCTAAGGATTTGATATAGGCAACACTATCTTCAAATATTTTCTTTTTCATCGTATCACCAGCTTCCTTCCCACCCATTGATACAGGTGAGGAAGCACCAATGTTTGTTGCAGGGGCCATTGCTGCAATATTTGCTGCATAAACAATAAAAGTACCCGCACTTGCAGCCCTTGCTCCTTTGGGAGCTACATAGACTACTGTAGGAATTGATAAAGCTAACATCTCCTGAATCATCTCTCTCATAGAACTAGACAAACCTCCAGGAGTATCTATCTCTATAATACAAAAACCAGCGCCACTCTTTTCTGACTCTTTTAACACTTTTTCAAAATAAGTGTACGTAGCAGGCCCTATAGGCCCTGATACTTCAATCAATGTTGCAAATTTCTGATCCGGCATCTTTTCTGCAAACAGTGAAAATACCCAGAAAAAAAAT
>CACLRR010000033.1 GCA_902609415.1 uncultured Chlamydiae bacterium | reverse complement strand
TCTTCCCTCTGGCTTCCTCCTATAATTTCACCAATTCCAGGGACGAGCATATCCATGGCTGCAACAGTTTTATTATCACTGTTTGCTTTCATATAGAATGGTTTTATTATTTTTGGGTAGTTATAAACAATGACAGGAGAATTGAAATGTTGTTCTGTGAGATACCGTTCGTGTTCAGATTGAAGATCAAGACCATCCTCCACTTTGTATTCAAATTGTTTGTTAGATGCAACCAGTATCTTTAAGGCCTCTTCATAAGATATCCTCACAGATTTTGCATTAACAACTTGTTGAAGTTTGGCTGTGAGCTCCTTCTCATAGAACTTTTCAAAGAATTCGAGATCTGAGGTGCAGTTAGAGAGGATGTCCCTAATTAGATACCGTAGAAAGTCTTCTGCAAGGTCCATGTCATCTTTAAGGTCTGCAAAGGCAATTTCAGGTTCTATCATCCAGAATTCAGCTAGGTGTCTTGTGGTATGAGAGTTTTCAGCTCTAAAGGTTGGGCCAAATGTGTAGACATCACCCATTGCACAGGCTGCTGCCTCGGCATTTAGTTGGCCTGAAACTGTAAGATATGCTTGTCTTGAAAAGAAATCTTTAGACTGATCAATTTCATTAGAGTTCTTCTTTGTAGGAAGATGGTTCATATCTAGAGAGGTAATTTGGAACATTTCACCATGACCCTCGCAGTCTGAAGGTGTGATGATGGGTGTATGTACATAGAGGAACCCTTTTTCCTGAAAAAAATTGTGAGTTGCAAAGGCTAGTCGATTTCTAATCCTAAGCATAGCCCCCATCGTGTTGGTTCTAGGTCTTAGATGAGGTATTGTACGTAGGAATTCAAGGGTATGTCTCTTCTTCTGGAGAGGGTAGTTTGATGTAGAAGTACCATACTGTTTGATAGTGATAGCTTCCATTTCAAATGCTTGTCCTTTTGCAGGGCTTGTTTTAAGGAGCCCCTTTATAGAAACAGAAGAGCCAACTACGAGAGTTTCAAGTAGAGATGCATAATGAGGTATAGACGAATTTAAAATGATTTGTAGGTTGTTTATGTGAGAGCCGTCATTAATTTCTAGAAAGGAAAATTGAGATTGCTTTCTCAATGTTTTTACCCATCCATTAACCTGGAGCTCCTTGTTGATATAGGAGGTGGGTTCTTTAAAAAGTGTAAGGATTTTTTTCTTAAGAAATATTGATGAATCTAGTTTTTCCATGATAATAGCCTTTTAATTAGCAATTTTATTGTGAGCAAAACTCTGTAGTAATAATATTTCTTCCTTCCATATCTCAGGCATAGGAGTCTCAAGATATTTTGGAAGTGTTTGAAGGTCTGGGTGTTTCATCATTACCTCGAATGATTCCAATCCTATATATCCCTTGCCAAGAGATGCATGTCTGTCCTTTCTTGAGCCTAATTCTTTCATTGAGTCATTGACGTGAATAGCCTTAAGATTATCAAGCCCCACTTCGTTGTTAAATTCGTCAAGAGTCTTGTCCCATCCGTCTTTAGTTCTAATATCATATCCTGCAGAAAATACATGGCATGTATCTAAGCAAACACCCATCATTTCTTGTAGGTCCTTGGGTAGATTTTTTAGGATATATCCGAGTTGGCTGAATTTCCAGCCAACAACAGTTCCCTGACCAGCAGTCGTTTCCATTAGGATAAGTGTCTTTCCACTAAGGATTGTTCCTTTGCATTTTATAAGACTATCCACAATAGCTTCAAGGCAATCTTCCTCTGATTCTGTGGTTGCAGCTCCTGGATGGAAACAGAGATAATCTATATTGAGTTGATGGCAGGATTTTATCTCTTCACAAAATGTAAAAGTACTTTTTTCTTTGAGGTCATCTTTAGGTGATCCGATATTGATGAGGTAACTTGCATGGGACATTAGGTGATTTAGTTGATATTCTTTTCTTAGGCTATTAAACTTAAGAACCTCTTCATTTTTTTGCTTAGCTCTTGACCATCGCTTTTGATTTGCAGTAAAGATCTGAAGGCAGGAAGCTCCATCATTTTTAGCATCAACCAGGGCATGGGAGATGCTACCAGCAATGGAGTAGTGGGCACCAAGAAAAACTTTATTCTTAGCTTCCTTTTTTCCCATCAGTAACCTAAGAAGTATAAGCTAAAAATTCACAAACAGTTTGTGTATTAATAGGTACTGTATGATTGATATTTTCAATATTAGGCTTTTGAAGATATTTCCCACTCATCTTTGTTTTTTCTACAGAAATATACTCAGGAAGCTCTCCTATTTTGCTTTCAAAGGCCATTTTAACATTTGGATTGGATTGTAGCTTTTCTGTAATCTTAATTTCTTGTCCTGGCTTAACCAAATAGGATCTGATATCAACTTTTTTTCCATCGACAAGTACATGCCCATGGGAGACAAGTTGCTGAGCCATGAAAATTGAGCTAGTGAACATTTTATGTACTAGTACATCTAGTCTAGATTCTATAAGTTGAAGAAGTATTTCCGGTGTGTTTCCGTGTTGACGTAGCGCTTCTCTGTAGTATTTTACTAATACTTTCTTTGTAAGTCTGCCATATACGGCACAAAGTTTTTGTTTTTCTTCTAACTGTTTCCCATATTCAGAGGTCTTTCTGTGGCTTGATTTATGCATGCCAGGTTTGTTTGGTTTGTGTAGTAGGGGATTTCTTGGTTTTCCAAAGATATTGATGCCGAATCGTCTTGAGATTCTGTTAGAAGGTTTACTGTATTTACGGACCATATTACTCCAGTAGGCTTATGATTAATGCGTAGAAGATACTTGAGTTGTTGATTTTATACAACACTAATTTTTGTTTTGTTAGAACGAGGTACTACTATGCAAAGGATATAGAATAAATTATAGATTTTAGAAAAGTCTATAATTGTAAAGGAAATTTTGTATATTATAATAATATGGAATAGAATAGTAGTCTATAAATGATCAGAAGCGGGTAAAAACAAAATAGATTAGGACTTAGCAACGGGATACTAAAGCTGGAGTTATTTATAGAGGGCACCTATTTGATTGAAATTTTCTCTCTAACATTAAACATAGGTTGGTCATTCTAAGTTAAAGCGTAGCTTCTAGAGAGTCTGTATGGTAGATCTTTTATAAGATATATAAATTGTATAAACCCAGAACCCTCAAATCCCCGTTGAATAAAATTTAATATGGTTGTATCATACTCATCATGAATTATATGGTTTTAGCCTTTTACTTTCTTGATGGTTTAGAAAATCCGATACTGACTAGAGATAGTTTGAATTCCATTCTTTTAAAATTTAATTCTAAGGGCAGGATTTATATTTCTGACGAGGGAATTAATGCACAAATGTCTATCTACAAAAATGATTATGCAGAGTTTGAAAAAGATTTTTTTGATTTAGATGAGCGATTCAAGCAAATAGATATTAAGGTGCATTTTCAGGATGATCATGCGTTTGCTAAACTGCAGGTTAAGATAAGAGATCAGCTCTGTGGTGTTGGATGTAAGGTTGATTTTTCTAAGAAGGGTACTTATCTATCTCCTAAGGAATGGGATGAGAGGCTAAAAGAAAATGATGATAATACAATCCTGATCGATGTTAGAAATGACTACGAGAGTGTTGTTGGTCATTTCAAGGGGGCAATAAAGCCCAATTTAAGATATTTCAGGGACTTTAAACCCTATGTAGAGCAACTTAAAAAAGAGCATGGTACTAGTAAACGAATAATGATGTATTGCACTGGTGGCATAAGATGTGAGTACTATTCTGCAATGATGAAGGAAGAGGGTTTTGATGATGTATGTCACCTTAAAGGTGGTGTCGTCGGATACGGCCTGAGAGAGGGGGGAGATAATTGGCATGGAAATCTCTTTGTTTTTGATGATCGTCTTGTAGTTGGAATTAATGATGAAGCGACGAAGAATCCTCCAATATCAAACTGTTCATTGTGTTCAACATTAGCAGACACATATTATAATTGTGCTAATATGGACTGTAATCGCCTTTTTATCTCATGTAGTAAGTGTTCTACAAAGCATGATGGCTGTTGTTCTCAAACATGTCAAGATGAGGGGAGGGTTCGAGCCTTTAGTCCATCTGCTCATAAGCCTTTTAGAAAGCTGTCATATGCAGAGAAGCAAAGACTGCTTAATCCTAATTAATCTCATTATCTAACGAATCATCGAGTAGCTCATTGGCTGCATGCTTTAAGGACTGTATCCCATCTTCGAAGCCCACCTTCCTTAGGAGTTTATCAAGTTGTTTAAATTCAGTACCGAGTTGATCATTAATCGATTCAAGTTTTGCTATTTTTTTCTCTAGATTGATTTTATCCATGTTCTTCTCCTTTTGTTTCTTTTTATAGATGCAAAAGGTGTGCCAATAAGAAGCCATTTTTAGAGATTATTATTTTTAATTAACATAAGTTATTGACACTTAACTTTCATATGCCAATACTTTTTAGTTGTTTGCCTGCTGGGGACTATAAGTCTGCTATTTCTTTAGCTTTTATTCTTGAGTACAAAACATTTTCATTTATGTGACAATGTTTGAATATTTCTCAATTTCACTATTTGATAATACCATTAATCTATTTATGATCTTCTGCTGGCAGAAATAAAATTATATCATTTTTTACTAATTGTGTATTAAGGTTGCCGAGGTTTTTTATACTCTTTTTATTTACATGAATATTTACACTAGGTTTTAAATGCCAACTCAACTAATGCATTAATATCAAACGTATTTTCATCTATTAATGCATTCACTATGTCTTCTTCATTATTTCCATTTATTTTCCCTGACAATAAAGGGAGTCTTAATAGTATATGTCCCTGTTGGGATATCACTCTTCCACTATTGGGGCTACTACTGCATAGCTGTAAAATATTCAGTTTGTTGAGATAACTCTACAAATTGTTTTTTACTGACTTTGGTATCGTCATAATACCAACTTGTTTTAGGCGCTCCATCACAAAATATAATATTTTCGCCATGTTTGCGTCCTTCCTTCCAGTAGATTTCTTGAATAACCTCTTGGCCATCGACGTAATGTCTTTCAGGACCATCCTTTAGATTGTTTTTGAAGGTTACTTCAAGGTATTTTGATCCATTCTGATAGTAGGTTGATTGGCCATCTTTTTTATTGTGATAGAAATTTTCAACACAGATTGGCTCACCTGTTATTGCAAAGGATTTCTTGGTGCCATGTAGTTCTTTATTTTTATATTCTGCAGTGCTAGCTGTTGATTTATTAGGGTGGAATGTTTCTTTATAGATGATGTCATAGTTTGAATAGATCTCTTTTGCAAGAAGATCACCTACTTGATTACGGATACATTTCTCACCAGTTCCATTTTTTACAAATGAGTCTTTCTGATTTGTTAGGTTAAAATACTCACCGTTGATTAGTACCTCTTCTCTAAATTCTTCTTTGACCTTAGGTGATCCAGAGGGATACCAAGCACTAGTAAAATAGTGTGTTGGGCTAAGAATATCTTTTTGTGTTTCAGGATAGCCTTTGATATTGTAGGTGATGATCGATTTTAGGATCCCTCTATGATATTTCTCTACTGATTGTACTGATTGGCTATGTGGATAGGATGTTGTCTTGTTCCCATGTAGGATCCCATCTTCATATGTTTCTGCGATAGTTTGTCCATTCTTTTTTGTAGTGATTACCTGTCCTGGGTAGTTTTCAGAGTTCCACTCTCTTTCAGCTACATCGTATCCGTATCTGTGAATATACCTTTTAGATATTACGTTTGCTTCATGATGATCCATACAGCTTGCAGAAAATATTCCTACTAATGACAGCAATATTGCTTTTTTATGTCTCATTCTCAACTCCGAAAATGTAATTTGTTAGAGTATTAATAGATATTAGTAATACTCAGACTTATTTCTTATAGAGAGTTAACGATCGCTTAATTGCTAGTTTTCTTCAAGCGTTTTTTG
>CACLRR010000032.1 GCA_902609415.1 uncultured Chlamydiae bacterium | reverse complement strand
GCGCTCTCGTCTTCTTGCTAGATCTCTAAAAAAGAGTGCTCGTTGCATAGCATATACCTTTGCTTCTCTATATGCTTCATTCTTATCTTCCTGCCCCCTATTTATTCCAACCATATCAATCACTCTACAGTAGTTAGAAATCTCTGCCTCTATATTTCTTGGCACTGAAAGATCAAAAAGCACACACTCCCTTTCTTGATCTCTTAAATCAGCTACGTGCAATAACTTTTTATTGCTTTTTGTAGCTACTACAACACAGTCATAATCAATCCACTTGTGTAGTTGTTTTCTCTCTAGCCTCTTATACTTAATATTTTCATGATCAGTGTTAAAAACCACCTGCCTAAAAAGATTACTGCTAATCACTCTATTTGCAATTGCGCGATTTATTGATGAATAACCAACAAAAAGAATACTCTCCCTTGTTTCCATTTGTCCCACTTTCTCAATAATATAGCTCTCAAGTGTATTCACCTTCCCTTCATCAACAAATCGATTTCTGATCTCTTTACTCACCTTAAAAGCTTTCTGTATAAAAAAATGCATTAGTGAACCTAAGCTTTTTTTTTGTAATTCATACGCCTTCTTTATCTGATATTTAATATTTGACTCACCAATAAAAATACTGTCTAATCCACTTAAAACATAACAAAGGTGATAGAAGGCAAACTCACCCTCATAGATATAAAGCTTCTCTAAATATTCCCTAATGTCAGAAAAGACAGCAGTCTTTTTCTTGGATAAGAAATATATTTCAATTCTATTGCATGTTACAACTACAAAATATTCACGCCCTTGAATTGTTGAAAGTGATCTATAAAACTTCTCAAAAAACAATCTTTCGCAATCCCTAAGATGTATGCCGCAAACGCTTATATCCATTTACATATATCCATTCATAAAACAGACTTTATGGTACTAAGTAAAAAGCCTCTTTGCAATAGAAAACGTAAAGTTTTTTCTTTGTCTCCACCTTTAAATTTTCTAATTATAATCTCTTTAATCTTCTCCTCTTGAATCTCTTCTGGTAGGTGTCTTTCAAAATATGCATAAATTTCCTGTTCTGAAAGATTAAATTCTATCCTCAACTTCTGCTGAATATTGCGAGGTCCCTTTCCCTGTGCAAAATAGTAATTTATTAATGCCTCAATCCTTTTCTCATCGTTAAGCAGCCCCTTCTCTATACACGCATTAATAGCCAAACCAGCAATTTCCTTTGATATACCTAGGTTAATCATTCTTTTCTCCAAAAGAAAACTAGAAATTCCCCTTTTTGCAATAACTTTGAGTGCACAATGCCATGCTACCTTTTTTTCAATCTCTATCACCCTTTCAGTATTAGTATTCCCGCCTAATAACTCCTTAAGATAAGGAGCAAAAGCCCTCTTCTCAAAATACCTAGATTCCATACCTTCAATTCTTATTTGTATATATTCAAGTTTTGTTTTTAGGGAAAAAGAGTTGTTCATATCCTATCCTATTCACTATACTTAAAAGAAACAGAGGATAACAAAACATATGACTGAAATCAATCCCTCAGAAGAAGCAACCCCACCAATATCAAATCCTCCTTCCTCAACGCCCCCTTCAGGATCCAAACAATTTTCTGATCTAATGCCAAATGGAGATCCTAAAGGGACAAAGTACAGTAATAACCTGGAAAAATTTTTAGGGAAAAAGAACTACAAAAAATTTGAAACTCAATTTGAACAATCGGTAAGTCAACAATGCTCTAAAGAGAGGAAAAAACAGAAAGAAGCCTCTGAAAGGCTTCACAGAGCTCAAACTGGTGGAGATATGTGGGATGACTAAAACTATCCAATTCACTATCACCTCACCCCCGGAAATTACGCGCCTAGACCTCTATCTGGCAGAGACAATTAAGGACTACTCAAGATCATATTTTCAATTTCTCATCAAAAAAGGACTTATCCTTGTTAATGGCCTGACTGTAAAAAAAAGGCACACACTAACATGTAATGATCAGATACAAATCACCTATGAAGAGCTTCCCCAAATTAAGGCCTTTGCCCAAAATATCCCCTTAGACATTCTCTATGAGGATGATCACCTCATTTGTGTTAATAAGCCCCACAATATGGTTGTACACCCAGCTCCAGGTCATTCTGAAGGTACATTTGTTCATGCTCTTCTATACCATTGCAATCAATTAGTCTCTAATGACCCAATCCGTCCAGGTATTGTCCACCGTCTCGATAAAGACACCTCTGGAGTCCTTCTTGCAGCGAAAACACCAGTCGCACATGCAAAACTTGTAGATATGTTCAAGCATCGGCAAATGCACAAGACCTATATAGCGATTACTCACAGTCGCCCTACTATTGCAAAAACAATCAACGCACCCATAGCAAGACACCCTAAACAGAGAAAACTATTCGATGTATCGTACGATAAAGGAAGAGAGGCTATTACACATATTACTCATCTTCATTCCACACATACACATTCAGTACTCCAGGTTAATCCTATCACAGGAAGAACCCATCAGATCCGTGTCCATTTAAAGTATCTTGGTGCACCGATCCTCGGAGATCCCCTCTATGGAACAAAAAAAGACCCCCTAAATCATCGATTACTTCTTCATGCATATATGCTAGAATTCACCCACCCTATCTCAAATAAACAATTGTCGTTCAAGGCGCCGCTCCCAGATAGTATGAAAAAATATCTAGAAAAATAAGTCTCTCATGGCATATGCTGCAGGTACCAACGAAAACAAGGAACGAAAGATGAAGGAATTTGTAAAATACATTGTTCAAAACTTAGTTGATAACCCAGATAAGGTATGTATCAAAGAAATAGGTGGAACCCAAACACTCATTATTGAATTACGTGTAGAAAAATCAGATATTGGAAAAATTATTGGAAAAAGAGGAAAAACAATTAATGCTATTAGAACACTGCTTATGTCTGTAGCAAGCAGAAATGGTGTTCGCGTTAACCTTGAAATCCTAGAAGACTCCTCTGAAACAGAAGAAGCTACTGCTGAACCAGAAGAAGTTGCTGCTACTGAAAAAGGATAAACATTTCATCAAAGGACTTTATATCTATTTGATAAAAAAAACCAAGCATCTATGTTTGGTTTTTTTTTATCAAACTTATCATCAATTTAAATTTCAACTGTGAATAAAATTAGTTATAATATTACAAATGGGGAGAGACATCAGATTTTCTAGAAGTAAACTCATGACGATTAACCAATAAGGTAACAGTCACTAACTGCTTTTCAGATTCATAAAACTCTATCTCAATATCCTCATCCTTAATTAGCTGATATAATTTTCTTCCTGCAGTAGAAGATCCTTCAATTATTATCCTAATAATCTTGTGACTTTGAGTGGATAATACTTTCCTAACAAAGTCTCTTTGACGAATAATCCCTGAGATATCATCTTTTTTAGCTGCAACCCTAATTTCATCATTGAATTCAAAAGAATCAATCCTTTTCCCTTCAATTTCTTGTATCGATTTTAAGGAAGTCATCATTAAAATAGCTAAATTGTGTTCTTTTTGGCTATTGTCATATCTTTCAAGAAAATACTCTTCCCAACGCTTTATAATCTGAGGGTTCTTTTCCTCTATAAGCAACCTATTTTCAGGAAGATATTTAAACTGACTTACCAGAGCATATCTGTCAATAAGCTTTGAATCATTAAATAGTGAATCATTCTTACCCGCTACTGTCTCCCGGATAAAACGCTCATACAGCTCTTCTTTTTTTATTAAATTTTTTGAATAAATTGACTTCAAATCCTCATTTTCTAATAGTCGCTTTTTCATTTTTTCTAGAGAAGAATCCCCTACATCAATGCCATCAAAATTAACAGTCTCCACTTCACGCTTTAACATAATAGACTTCATACGATTTAGTAGTGAGGCTAAAACTATAAGATCGCGCTTGGTGCACTTCTGTAAAAGATCTGTATCATCAAGTATTGCATAAGTATATTGGTACATCTCTAAAAATTTTTTTTCTTTATGAATCCAATATTTTTCCCTATCATTGTTATAAGCAATTTCTTTCTTCTTTAAATATCTTCTAAGGCAACGACTACCTTCCTGAGTATTATGAGAAAGTGACGATATCTTCTGATCAATATCTTTTATATCACATTCTGTACCAATAACTCCGTCATGTAATCTAAATGCTTTTTCTGCAATTAATGTATTACACGACTGTGTTGCTGAGGCAGTAATTTCGATAGGTTGTTTTGTTTTAAACGAACTCTTATGATGATCAATAACTGCTAATAGCTCAATTTTATCTTCAAAGTTAACTTCAGCTTTGCTTGAAAAATCAACCCAAACCATTGACGCATGGCAATCATCATGAAGAACACTATTATTAATTACGCCAAGAAAATTAGATTTCTTAGCTACTGAATCCCTATAAACAACTGTCAAGGATCTTTTCTCTTTAATTAACGCTATCATCTCATCTACAGAAGAGGCATAACTAGCAACAGAAGAATCTCTTTCAAGCACTTTTTTCTTTGTCCTAAATGATATTCTTAATAACGATAAATTCTTCTTTGCGAGATTAAAAAATCTAAATAATTGTTCAATAACCTCTGTGACTACTGAAAATAAATCAGAGCAGACATCGGTCTGCAAATGATTATCATAACACTTCTCGAATGATGATCCTAATGATGTATAATCACCCAAATCACTCAGGATTGGTTGTATGTTTTTAATACCCAATACAAGGTCGATAAATTTTTTAATTTTACCCAGATCACCCATTGAGTTTGCAAATTCACAACTTAGGACCGATCTCTCAGTAATCTTTTGAATACCCTCTCTTATCTTATCTTTAGAAAGTGGATTAGAACTATTAAATAATTTAATAAATTCCTGAGTCACTTCTGTTTGAAAAGAAGCAAGAATTAGTTCCCATTGGTGAAGAATATACTGTACCTGATCAACATCCTCACTTTGCCAGTCACCAAGGAATATATCGGAAGCAACTAGGCTATCCTCTACTCCACTGTTTTCTATAACAACAACATGTCTATCTTGTTGTCCAATTAAACTCTCATCCTGAAGGGTTCTCTTCTCAACATCATCAGATGACAGAAGGTCCACAGCTCGAAGTACAATCCTATCATCAACTATAGGAATTGCTCTTTCAAACACCTGATTAAATACCTTGGAAAATAGAATCCCTATTTCAGTTGCCTCTGGCAAACCAGAGGGAAGGTGCCAATAGTGATGATCAGCCGAGACTTTAGCCGCAAAGGAATATAAAAAAACATTAAATGCTCCAACTGTCGTATCAACATCTGGCTTTTGATGTGAACAGACAAAAAGTGGTCCCTTACAAAATGAGTTCTGTTTTAGTGGGAAAAATTCACCATAAGACATACGATCAACATGTAGTCCCATAATTTTCCCTCGAATTAATAACTCCTCATCCAATGAAACCTTCTTTCCTTTAGGCCTATAATAATTAGCTAGCCAAAACTCAAAACTAAATAGGTTATATGTAGGAAGGATTTCAGTGACTTTCTCAATAAAATGTAAAATGTATGGTAATAGGAATATAGGAGGTTCAGCATCATCAATAAATTTATACAGTCTATTATTGACAAGGTGGTGTTGTTCAAAAACAGTCTCTAGTACTCTACTTTCTTCGAGAAGACTTGCTATTTCATCTAGAGGGAAGTGGTGATCAGAAAAATCAAAAGTAACATCACCTATTAATGTATCATCATTATAATGAATTAGTTTAGGCATAAAACAACCACTTTAAGGTAAAAAGTTGACCTGGACAGGATTCGAACCTGTGACCGTCTGCTTAGAAGGCAGATGCTCTATCCAGCTGAGCTACCAGGCCTGATACTTATCTCATGTAAAATCAACATACATTCACATGAGACCAAAAGTCTACTAATTTTCATAATGAAACTCAAGTGCTTTTTATCTCTACTTTCTCTATCATATTTATATGAAGACACAGTTGAATATTTGCCTTATTGGTGCCAAAGGAAGACTTGGCACTCAAGTCACCTATCTACTAGATAAAAATGAACATCTTACTCTAGCATATCCACTGACTAGAAACTCTACCCAAAAGCAAGTTAAAGATGCCTTTATTCACTCTGATATGATTCTTGACCTGTCTACGGTTAATTCTCTAAGCAGTCACATCGAGTATGCTCTCAGCTATAAAAAACCTTTTGCAACTGGAATTACAGGGCTCACACAAGACCACTTCTCTCTTCTCAAGAAAGCCTCAAATACAATCCCAATCTTCTATTCTAGCAATTTTTCTGGAGGAATTGCCCTTCTTAAGAAGATCCTAAAACAACTTCCACACAACTATACAATTAAAATTAATGAGAAACACCACAAGTGGAAAAAAGACAGCCCTAGTGGAACAGCCCTCAATTTAAAAAAAAGTCTTCC
>CACLRR010000031.1 GCA_902609415.1 uncultured Chlamydiae bacterium | reverse complement strand
CTTTACGTATTCTTGACTCTAAAGATAATAATGATAGAACAATCCTTACAAAAGCTCCTTCCATTTTAGACTTCCTCACCCCTGAAGAGACTAAAGCTTTTAAACACCTACAAACACTGCTAGCTAACCTCTCCATACCATTTAGAGTAGACCCTCATTTAGTAAGAGGCCTAGATTACTATTCAAACACTGTCTTTGAGCTAGTGCAAGAAGATAATCACTCACGTCAAAATTCCATCGCTGCTGGTGGACGCTATGATAATCTTATAGAACAACTAGGTGGCCCTAAAATATCAGGATTTGGTTTTGCTCTAGGCATAGAACGTCTCATTCAAACGATGCTAGATTCAGATATGACTCAACCCTCTATCAAACACAAAAGTATACTCTTTCTGCCCCTCCTAGAGGACGCAAAACCCCTTCTTTTTGAAATGCTTAACAAAGTAAGACAACACAAAATCCCTTCAAGCATCTATTTAAGAAATTATAATCCTACAAAAGCACTTCAACTGGCAAATGAACAAAAATACTCCCATGTTGTTATCGCCGGGATAGATGAGCTGAAAAACAAAACACTTACTGTCAAAGATTTAAAGAATAGGTCTTCTGAAGAAATTCTCATTACAAAACTTGAATCTTACCTAAAACTTAAGGATTACCATGACATCACTACATAAAACCCATTTACGAACACATAACTGTAATGAACTTAATGAAAATGCTATAAATCAAACAGTGATGCTGACAGGTTGGGTAAATAATCGTCGCAATCATGGCGGCCTTATTTTTATTGATCTGCGTGATCACTTTGGATTAACACAGGTTGTTTTTGATCCTGCACACCAAAAAGCATACGAAGCAGCAAAAAGTGTTCGCTCAGAATGGGTCCTTACAATTCAGGGGAAGGTGAAGCTACGTGGAGATAAGCTTGAAAATAAAAAACTAAATACAGGCGCCATTGAGGTTGAAGCTCATCATATCACAGTACAATCACAAGCTAAAACAACTCCTATTACAATTGCAGAAGAAAAAGGAAAGGCAAGTGAGGAAACAAGACTTAAATACAGATACCTTGATCTGCGCAGAAAAAAAGCCCAAACCAAGCTTGTTGTACGCCACAATATCTTAAGAAGTATAAGAGCCTATCTTGATCAAGAAGAGTTCACTGAAGTTGAGACCCCTCTCTTATCTAAATCAACACCCGAAGGAGCAAGAGACTTTCTAGTTCCCTCAAGACTGCAAAAAAGCTCCTTCTTTGCACTTCCTCAGTCTCCACAAATGTATAAACAACTCATAATGATTGCCGGTCTAGATAAGTATTATCAAATAGCTCGTTGCTTTAGGGATGAAGATCTACGAAAGGACCGCCAACCTGAATTCACACAGATAGATATTGAGATGAGCTTTATAAATCCAGCAGATATCATGACACGAATGGAAACAATGTTCCAAAAACTCTTTCAGGAGGTGCTTGGAAAACCATTAATTACACCATTTAAGCAGCTCACCCACCATGAATGTATAGAAAGCTACGGAACAGATAGACCTGACTTAAGATTTGATATGCAACTTGTAAACATCCAAGAAGTTGCTGAAAATTCTAATTTTGAGGTCTTTAAAGAGACTATAACTAATGGAGGTATTGTAAAAGCAATATGTGTAAAGGGCGGAGCAACACGAAAAGAAATTGACAACTACACTACATTTGTAAAACAATTTAAACTAGGTGGACTACCTTGGACCAAGTGTTCAGAGAAGGGAGAACTAACTGGAGGAATTGGAAAATTCCTTAATGAAGAGTGTAAGGAATCCCTTACTAAAATGCTTAAAATAGAAAAAGATGATCTCATCCTATTTGGGGTAGGACCTAAGGATTATGTTAACCAAGCTCTTGATCATTTAAGAAGAACGATTGCTGAAGAAAAAAATCTTATTAAAAACACCTGGGAGTTTGTTTGGGTAACTGACTTCCCGCTCTTTTCTCTTGATAAAGAAACACAACAACTAACATCAGAGCACCATCCATTTACAGCACCTAACCCTGCTGATATCGATAAGCTTTCTACTGAGCCATTGAAGGTGCGCTCTCAGGCCTACGACCTAGTTCTAAACGGCTATGAGCTGGGTGGTGGCTCGATTAGAATCCACCAAGCAACACTTCAAGACCAGATCTTTGCCTCCCTTAATATATCGGAAGAAGAGAGAGAAAAAAAGTTTGGTTTCTTTCTAGACGCCCTTAAATATGGCACTCCTCCTCATGGTGGAATAGCCTTTGGACTGGATCGTATAGTAATGCTCATGACCAATAGTCAATCCATCAGAGATGTAATTGCCTTTCCAAAGACACAAAATGCAACAGATCTAATGATGGAGTCGCCTTCAGAAGTTGACGCTAACCAACTGAAAGAGCTTTCAATTACAACTGTCAATTAATAATTAAACAGACCTAGCACAGGTTTTTTAAAATATAGAAAAATAAAAAGCTTGGATATAAGTTCAAAAAGGATTAAATTAACCTCTTATTAACTGGAGATTGTCATGAAAACAACACAACGTCTTAAAACAACCCTTCAACTTACTCTACTCTCACTTACTCCTCTGATTCTTCATGCAGGCGACTCCAATCCTCAAAATGACATAAAAAAAATATCAAAGTCATTTGGCCATATTATAGGTCAAAACCTAGAAACACTTGGCCTTGATTTTGACATTAAAGAGGTTCTTCTAGGGATTGAAGAATCGCAAACAGGCAAAACATCACCAATGTCTGAAACTGACTGTATCCAAGCAATTTCAACAATTCAAGAAGCTAATTTTCAAAAGAGCGCAGAAAGCAATCTCAAGCAAGCTGAAAAATTCCTAGCCTCAAACAAGGCAAAGGAAGGTGTTGTTGAGATTGAAGAGGGTAAATTACAGTATATTACAGTGCAACAAGGTGAAGGTGATGCAGTTACTGCTAATAACACTCCTCTTATACGTTATATAGGAAAATATATAGATGGAAAGATCTTTGGCGAATCGGCAGAAGAGGAAACGATTGATTTATCAGAAACACTACCTGGATTTAGCAAAGGGATCATTGGAATGAAAGAAGGTGAAAAAAGAGAGATTTTCATCCATCCAGATCTAGGCTATGGGTCAACTGGCTACCTTGCCCCAAATTCTCTTCTAAAATTTGAAATTGAATGCATAAAAACTAATTCTAAGATAGAAGATACCAATCCAACGCTAACAACTAAACATGAGGGTGAAGAGATTGAGATGAATCAATCTGAAATTGCTCTTCCTGATAAATTGCAAGAAATAACGATCAGATAAAGCATTACCATGCCCTCTATCGTTCTTTTCCAACCTCAAATCCCTCAAAATACGGGAAATATTATTCGTACCTGCAGAGCAACAAACTCTGCTCTTATCCTAATCAGACCATACTCCTTTACACTATCAGATAAAAGGCTAAGAAGAGCAGGGCTAGATTACTATAAGGAGATGGATATCCAAGAGATGGACTCAATAGAGCAGTTTATTAGTTCAGTTAACATCAGCAAATGCACATTCTTTACCACTAAAACATCCAAGAGCTTTCACAATACCCAATATACAGAAGACCACTATCTCATCTTTGGCTCAGAGCACGGTGGTCTTCCCGAATCAATCCTTAATAAATATCCGATGCAAACTGCAACCATCCCCATGCCAGGAGATACAAGATGCTTAAATCTATCCAATTGTGTTGCAGTAGCAACCTATGAAGTACTTAGGCAAACAACCCTAATAAGCAATTAAAGATACTTCCTAATCTCCTCAGTAAGCTGACTGTCTGATACTCCTCCTTCAATCTTACTCTTCTGCACTCCATCTACAAGTATAAACGTTGCAGGGATACCAGATATTACATAGCTAGGATCAATATTCTCATGTTGGGCAACATTAATACTAGTAAATAATACACCCTCAAGCTCTTGATTTTCTGATACACTTTCAAATGCCGGATCATATTCTTTACATGCAGCACACCAATCGGCCCACGCCTTCAATACAATGAGCCCTTTTTTGTCTATATCATTAAATGATTCCCAACTATGCTCATTTACAGTCATAATTACCTCCATTTTTAATTATAATAACAAATAATAATGTTAAAATCAAAAATACCTGTTATTTTTTATAATAAAATTGAAAAACCAACTGTCTTTAGATAAATATGACTTAGAAAAAAATAAAGTCTTAACTATTTTAAATTGCTGTACTAATAGCCTCTTTAAGATCCTCTTCGAGTTTTAATCCCAAGATCTTTTTAAACATTTTCCCGCCTTCCAAAATCGCTGTTGTAGAGGTAGCTTTTATCCGATATTTCTTACCGATTGGAGCATGATTATCAATATCAACTTTAAAAAATAGTACACTCTCGAACTTTGTCTAGCCTGACACACATTTAACAGTTGGAGCATATTCTTTACACATAGGAAACAAAGTAGCCGATATCAGCAGTATAACGTCCCCTCTGTCTAAATCTTCAAACAGGCTCGAATCATATTCTTGTATCTCCACAATTACTGCTATTTTAATTATAATAACATATTAAAAAATAGCTAATAAATTGGTTTATTGTCATAACAAATACACGATATATGAGACAGAAATCGATGATTATTAATTAACTGATAGTGTGCTACACCAAAAGTATGCCCAGTAGATCAAAAATGAAAGTGCAGTCAAAGGCAGTCCATACTTAAAGAAATCTAAGGAGGAAAACGGTGCCACTCCCTTTTTTTCTGCGCTTTGAATAATAATGATGTTACTTGCAGCCCCAATAATAAGAAGCATTCCAGCAAGGGTGCTACCAGCAGCAAGAGCCATATATTGCACTTGAGTAAAGCTATACTGTTGAAGGATTGGAAGGGTGATAGCTACAAGGGGAACATTTGAAATGAGCTGGCTACCAATGAGACTTAGTCCCATAATTTTAGCTGATGAATTAACCATCGAACCTATGTGTGAAAAAACGGCATGCACCAACGGGTCCTTGACTACACCTTCCATCATCACAAACAAAGAAATAAAAAAAAGAAGCGTAGACCAATCGATGGATACAAAGATATCTTTACGGCTAGATGAAGATAGGAGAAGCAGGACCGCAGGGATCAATGCTATAAGGATCAAGGGAACACTTAAAGTGAGTCCGAGAAGTGATGAGACCATATTAAATGCTACCATAGAAATAATCAAAATTAATGCCGTCTTACACAAGATCATCTGCTGAGGATCAATAATAATGTCTCTGTCTCTGCTTATTTCAGTTGTTATTTTTTCCCTTCTAAGAAGATAGCTCAGTCCACAGTAGAGCAGCCATAAAGAAATAATTGTTGGTGGCCCAAGATAAACCAAAAAGATTAAAAATGGATCCTTGATAGGGACATCTTGTCCTATCAAAAGATTTTGCGGATTTCCAATGGGACTCATAACACTCCCAATCGTTATTGCATATGCAAGACCTAGCAGCAATAATCTCGGAGAAATCCTTAACATGGAAGCCATAGAAAGAACAAGAGGAACCCCAATAATTGCTAAGGTATCATTCAAAAATAGTGCAGAAAGTAGACCCATCCCAAAAACAGTAATAAATGCAACTCTCTTTCTACTTTTATCCCCAGAAAACCACCGCAAGAGCATTTGCTGTATAAAACCGCTCCTTTCCATAAGCTCTGCCACAACAAACATCCCCCATAAGAAAAAAATAATATGCCAATCAATGGAATAAAAGGCTTCTAAGGGGGTTATCTGTTGAGAAAAAAGTAGTGCCAATGCCCCAACAGAAAATATCTGCCATATACCAATATGAATGGATAAAATTTGTCTAAAGGCAATGGCAATTAAAACAATCGCTAAAATGATAAGTGCATAGGGCATCTAATACTATTCATTTACCCAGGCTTCCAACTGATCCTTAGTTAAGGCACCTGTTTTCGTACCAATAACCTCGCCCTTCTTTATTTTGACCAATGTTGGAATTGATCTCACAGCATGCTTTGCTGCAATCTCCTGCCCCTTCTCGACATCCACTTTTATACAGTCTACATCAAGTCTATTACTATCAAATTCTTCGAAGGTTGGACTAAAAGTTTTACATGGACCACACCACGTAGCATGAAAATCAACAACTACAATATTATCACTTTTCATTGCTTCATTAAACTCAACTTCAGTTTCTATCTCTTTTACCATTTTTATCTCCTTTATATATTTTAGCATCATCAGCCATCTTTTGCATTACCTGCTGAAGATATTCAGTAAGCTGCTTTTGATATTCCTTTTCACTTAGGTGAGAAAATTTTTCCACATCTACAATATCACCTATATATATTTTTATTGATGTAAATAGTCTAGGCAACCTAGCATGTATAGGCCAAGCCTTAAAAGCACCCTCAATATGTACTGGTAGTATTGAAGACTTTGACCTTAAAGAGAGTAAAGATACTCCTTTTTTTAAGGGATTAAGGTTACCATCATGTGACCTTCTTCCTTCAGGGAAAATCAAAACCTTTTCACCCCTATCTAAAAAAGATAGTAACATTTTAAAGGTCTTTGCAGCACTTGAGTTTGTCTCTGGAACGGGAACAGT
>CACLRR010000030.1 GCA_902609415.1 uncultured Chlamydiae bacterium | reverse complement strand
TTTCCCCTAGGTTCATCATAATAAAACAGCCTGTGCCAAGTGTGCAATTGGTGTCATAGGTAGATGTACAGCCTGCTCCAAAAAGTGCAGATTGCTGATCACCAATCATTCCATGAACAGAGATTGGATGTCCGAGTAGATCTGCATGAATTGAGCCGTAGTTTTCACTAGTTGAGCGGATTTCAGGAAGGATTTCTTTGGGGATATTAAAAATATCAAGTAGCTCCTCATCCCACTTTCCTGTATGAATATTGCATAGAAGTGTCCTAGAAGCATTTGTGATGTCTGTTAAAAAGAGGTTTCCCTTAGAAAATTTCCATAATAAGTAGGTGTTAACAGTTCCAAAACAGAGTTTACCCTTTTTTGCAAGCTCCATAGCTCCGTCAACTTTATTTAGAATCCATGCAATTTTGGTAGCAGAAAAATAGGGGTTAATAAGGAGACCTGTTTTTTCTCTTACCTTAGCTTCATGCCCTTCTTGTTTGAGTTGTTCACACATTTTTGTAGTTCTAGTATCAAGCCATACAATAGCATTCCATAGGGCTTCTCCCGTTTCTTTATTCCAAATGATTGTTGTTTCACGTTGGTTTGTCATACCGATGGCTTCAATGGTAGTAGGACTAATATTATGACGTAATAAAAGATCATTAATGACATCAACTTGACTCTGGAAGATCTCATTGGGATTTTGTTCTACATATCCATGTTGTGGAGTGGTGTGACCTATTTCTTTTTGGCTACTTGCTATGATCTCTCCTTGCTTATTAATGACAATCGCTTTTGTTATTGATGTGCCACTATCTAGTGCCATTATATGTTTCATGGGTTCCTCCTAAGGAAAAGTCTTGTTGCATTAAGAACAACAGTAATTGATGATAGAGACATGACTACTGCTCCAATCATAGGGGAGAAGAGCATCCCTGTAATGGGAAAAAGTATACCCGCAGCAATAGGTATGGCAAGTATATTGTATATAAAAGCGCCTACAAGATTTTGCTTTATATTTCGAAGAGTTGCCTTTGAAATTTTTAAGGTTTCTACGATGGAAAAAAGAGAATTATTCATCAGAGTAACATCGCTGCTCTCAATTGCAATGTCTGATCCTGAACCAAGCGCTATGCTAACTGTTGCAGCACTTAGAGCTGGTGCATCATTAATTCCATCGCCTACCATCGCTATTTTATGTCCTTCAGATTGTATTGCATTAATGGCGTCTACCTTTTCTTGAGGTAAAAGTTCGTAGAGAACCTGATCAAAAGGGATCTCTTTTTTTATACTTTCTGCAACTTTTTTGATGTCACCAGTAAGCAGAGAAAGGTGATAACCCATTGATTTTAGTTGAGAGATAACTGTCATAAGATTATCCCGGAGTGGGTCAGCTAGCAGAAATGTAGCAACATGTGTTTTATCAATAGCCATGAATAGGGGAGTGGTATTAACTGCAAAATCTGTTGTTTGGGGTGTTATGTTTAATTCATTCATCAGTTTGATATTGCCTATTGCCACCTTCTTAGATTTAAAGGTCGCTGTAACTCCATAACCTGGTATATTTTTAAAATCATCAACCTTAAATGTTTTGATATCTTTTGCAAACGTAACGACAGCTTTACCAAGTGGATGTTCTGATAATCTCTCTAAACTTACTGCAGTAGAGAGAATTTCTTCTTTGTTTTTTTCTGTAATAAGATCTACAACCTCGACATACCCTTTTGTTATGGTCCCTGTCTTGTCAAAAGCAATATGTGTGATTGTTGCTGCTGATTGTAGAACCTTTCCATCTTTAATCAGAGCCCCAGATTTAGCAGCCTTTCCCAAGCCAATAGTCATGGAAAGAGGCGTTGCTAATCCAAGTGCACATGGACAAGAGACTATTAATACAGTCATAGCAGTTGTGATAATTTCAGACGAGCTACCACCAGAAAAAAACCATATAAGTGCTGTAAGAAGTGAGATGAGGCATACGGAGGGAACGAAAATACTTGAGATCTTGTCTGCTATGCTTGCTATTGGAGGCTTTGAATTTTGTGCCTTTTCAACTAGTTCAATAATTTGGGAAAGTAAGGTCTTATCGTATGTTTTAAGTACCTGCATAATGAAGCTTCCCTGAAGATTACTTGTGCCACCAATGACATGGCTTTTTTTTTCTTTTTTTATTGGTTGTGATTCACCTGTAATCACCGCTTCATTTGTACTAGAGCTCCCCTCGATAACTATTCCATCAAGAGCTATGGTTTCTCCGGGCTTAACGCGCAAAAGATCATTTTCTTTTATTTGCTCTATAGGGATCAATTCTTCCAATGTTCCTCTTATTCTTAATGCTTTTTTGGGGCTTATCGCTACTAACTTAGAAAGGGCATTGAGTGTTTTTTTGGTAGCTTTAGCTTCAATAGTTTTCCCAATGTTTACAAGAGCAATAATAATAAGTGAGGTTTCAAAATAGAGATGAGATTGCGTGAAGAAACCTGGATGAA
Organism: uncultured Chlamydiae bacterium; assembly: GCA_902609415.1. Taxonomy (GTDB): domain Bacteria; phylum Chlamydiota; class Chlamydiia; order Chlamydiales; family CACLRR01; genus CACLRR01. The sequence continues at coordinate 4,333 of CACLRR010000030.1, read as the reverse complement.
TCACTACAAAAGTAGAGTATATCCATCCAATAGAGGTAGAAAGAACAATTAGCGTATCCATAGTGACATTTCCAAATCGAAGAGACTTAAATGTTTTAATAAAAAAATGAGATCCAGAATAGAGCATGATGATAAGAGTGATAAGGCTAATAATTAACCAGATGATTTTCCCTTGAGAAGATCCAAGTGGTGGAAGAGTTTGTGACATAGAAAAGAACATCACAATAAGGCCAAGTATCCCTGCACTGATTGATTTAATGAGCATTGTTCTATCAAGTGTTGAATGACTTCTGCTTTGTGTATTAGCTTTATATCCTAGTGAGAAGAGGAGATCTACTATTTGCTCTATAGAAATACTATTATAGTCTATCTTAATTGACTTGGCGATTACATTAACATGTGCGCTCTCAATATCACTGATATTTTGGAAGTAGGTTTCAATTGTTTTTTTACAACTACTGCAGTGAATATCTTCACTATAAAGTATGATAGTAGGCATAAAACGCATCTTTAAATAGATTTTACTAATTTTCAACTAAAATTTTTATACTATCAGAAGAGATCTATTTCATAATTTTATTAATAAATTGTTTACTATATAATTTGGGAGGGTAAAAGCACCTATAAGACATCATAAGCTCAGTTGTAGGTGGATTATATTGGAGATTTCTTCCTTGAAACATAAATTAGTTAGTTTGAAATGACTGTTTACCCTTATAATTGATCCTGAAATGATTAAGAGGATCTAATGGAACCAGTTGGCAGAGGACTAAAAGATACTTTAGCAGAAGTAGTTTATGGAAAATATGACTATTCTGATGGATCTTCAGATGCGCAGGCAACTACAGACCAAAAAGCACAAGAAGTAGTATTATCATACCTACAATCTGAGCATTCTGAAAAAAGGGATAGAGATGAAGTGACGAAACCTTATCAATTTAAAAATAAAAGGCTTAAGGCTTCCTACGTATCATTATTTTGCGACGAATCACTAGGCGAAATAGGAATAAGAGAATTTAGAAGAACTATTGAACATCTTCAAGAAAAAATAGAGATTTCCTTTGAAGATGCATACGAATTATTTGATGAATTAGCAGAAACAGAAGATACATTTCTCTCTTTGCCTGAGGAAATTAGGGAATTAATTTCTAGTGACGATCAATTATTGGAGCTGGTTATAAAAGAAGTTCAGCCAAACATCTACCGTTTTTGTAGTGATAAAAAAAAGAAAGATAGTGATTTTGTTCGTTTGGTTTTTGCGGAGGAACCACAGGCAATGATAGATTTTCCTGATAAAGTAATAAGAAGGTGCTTCACTCTAGAGGAAATCTCAACGGCTGCTTGTAATTACCCCTATTTATTATCGTCTTTGCCTAAGGCACTTTTTAGTAATATAGAATTTATCCTGAATATATTTAGACACTCTGATCTTGTTGATGTGGCTAATTTTATTATAGGTAGGGGTGATCTTGATTTTTCCTATCTTTTGAGTCGCATTTACAACAACGAACAAATTTTATTTGAAAAAATCATATATAATTTAGCTGAACAAAAAAAGATCATTTTAGAGTATTGTCTAAGGGGAAAAAGAGCACAGCAGGCTGTTTTTAAAACGTTTATTCGGCCAGAAAGACAAGCAGAAGTGGATCCACTTCATACAACTCAGACCAACTTATTAAGACAATATGCACTGTATTTTCTAAATGTTGGTCAACAGTCTTTTTTGACTTCATCTGAGCTATTTTTACAGTTGCCTGTTACCGTATTAAATGATCATTTTATTCGACAGTGTCTAAGAGCTGATCCAACATTAATTAGGCATGTGATTCGTCAATTACAAGGTGATGCTGGATTGGGGAGTGTTAGTTCTGTTGCATTCCCTATATCAGATTTTGTTTATATTGCTTTATCTAGTGGTTCAGAAGGGTTTAGATGTATAGATCAGTTAGATCCTAGGTGGTACGGATCAATTGTATCTTCTGTAGCAGAACACCCAGAAAATATTATATTCGTACATCATAAACATAAAACGAGTAAGCAGTTCTATCTTGATATGGTTCGTGAGAGTAGTTGGGTATGGGGAGTTGTGCCTGATAAATATAAGCATGATCTCGAATTTTTAAAGGAAATACTATTTTTACAACCAGTTTTGATCAAAGAGTGTATAGGACTTGATAATGTAACAGAAGACCTATTATACGAATTTATAGTTGAGGGCCTAACTGGAATAGTCCCTTATTTATTAGGAGGTGGTCTTGTAAGTAGACGTATTAAATTGTTGTTATTGGGATTAAATCCTTATTTCTTACGTTATATGCCCCCAGAGGAAAAGAAAGACCCTGAATTTGCAATGTTTGTGTTAATTAATAAACCAGATGCCTATTCTCTTATAGATCGATCTCTTTTGGCAAACTCTGATTTTATGATTTATTTTCTTTTACAAGGTGGTGATCGAAGGGTTCTAGTTCATACTCCTCTGCCTAGAGAGATTACTAGTTATAGTGAAAAAAATGTAATTGCATATTTGGATTGTAGACTAAATCAACTTTTAATATTAAAACAGCTTCAAAAGCAAAATCCTTCAGATTTTTCAATTCATGGAGGTTCGTATGTTTATTTAGGTTTAGATGAAGAGCAAAGGAGGGGTATTAGAGTGATTCCTCAGGTGGATCAATTTGCATGGCAAAGATTAATCTCTGTTGAAAATTCGAGTGACAGCCATGGTCAGCCTCTAAATGGAACCCTTTTACGTTTTATTAACGATTTTACTTTAGATGATTTTAGATCGATTCATCTTTTTGATTTTTATAGTAGAATTCCTGAAGATCTCCAAGATAAAAGGGGAGAAGAACTATTCAAATCATTTAAAAGCCATTTATATAGCCTTGCTAGATTGCTGTTTAGGAGATGTCATAATGAAGAGCCATACTTAGGGACTCCTCCTTTGAATGATGATTTAAAAGAAAAGGACCCGGTTAAGTATGCTGCACAGAGGAAAGAACTTTCTTACTGGTACCAAGGAGTTAAAAAAATGTTAGGTGAGGTAGCTACCCAAATAACACCAGATATGAAGGTGGAATTACTTCAAATATTAGGGTCCCAGAATCGTTGCGGTACTGCATTGGTTAGTACCTTGAATCAATTAAAAGCGCAGCTATTTCAAGCAGATACATCAGACTATAGGCAACACTTATTTATGATCGCAGAAGAAATCGGAGTACGCACTTTTGCTGCAGTCCTATATGACATAAGAAGGGAAAATCCTGCAAGAGTACAGCAACCAGAGCGCACAATAAGGATTGATGATACTCATGTTCAATTATTAGGTGCAAGGCAGCTGGGAAATTATTTGCATGGGATAAATAAAATAAGAGATTTCATACCTCCATATGGGATTAATCCTATGGATTTAAAGATTCGATTTTTAAGTAAGTTAACAACGCTAAGATTTTTTGAGGAAATGGCAAGAAGAATATCTACTAATGAGGAATTAGATAGTGGAGCTAGATCTTATCTTTTAACTCATTTTTATTCTCAATATAGAATTGATCCTACTGAATTAGCAAGCAATATTGAAGATGAAAGAAGCTACCTATAAAAGACTTTTTCGCTCAAAGCGTAATAGAATGGTAGCTGGTATATGCGGGGGCTTTGGTAAATATTTTAATATCGATGCTAATATTATCCGCCTAGCTATTGTTATTTTAATGTTTATTACAGGTTTTTTTCCGGTTCTAATTGCCTACTTTATTGGAATTGCTGTTATTCCAGAAGAGACCTAATTAGACCCTCTTTTTTTTGTCCTTATAACACAAATATAATCAATATCAAAAAACGAACTTACAAAATAATAAATTAAAATCTATACAACTATAGGCTTTATTATACTCTTGTGCTCTAAAATTCGAAGAATCTCCCGCCTCATAATCTTTCCTGTTGAAGGATCATGGATGAGCTCATCATATGAAGCCCTTCGATACTCTTCCTCTAATCTCTCACTACACTCTTCACTTTCAATGATTCTCGTTAAATCCTCATCAGAAATCTCTAAAAGAGTTTCCATAGGTATGCCCAAACGCGCTTCAAATTCTTTTATAAGAGAATAAAAAGTACAATAATTACTATTATCTCTATACAAACGAGAAGACACTTCTTTTACAATGCGATCTACTTGTTCGCTATCCATTTTCTTATCCAATAAAGTCTTTTTCATAGTCACTCTTAATAAAATCTCTGACTGGTAGCTACGCTGCATCAAAGCATCTATAGAACTCCTAATATCAGAAGACAGACCAGTATCCTCTATTACCTTTTTGATACGTTTTACAGAATC
>CACLRR010000029.1 GCA_902609415.1 uncultured Chlamydiae bacterium | reverse complement strand
TCACCTTTTAAAAACCGAATAAGAAAAATAGGCAAGGTAGGTCCTAAATTACGTTTTAGGGTTGAAACAAGCTCCTCACTAAACCCTCTACTTCTTATGGGAAAAGGTGCAGTAATATTTATAGGTCCTTTAATCTGCTTTAATACCATAGTGTGATAAATAGCATAAACTGCATCATCTAAAGATATCCAGCTCATGTAATAAGTGCCATCACCAACGATACCACCAAGACCTAACCTATAATAAGGAAGAAGCTTCTTTAAGAGCCCCCCTGCAGGAGAAAGGACAACGCCAAACCTCAACTGAACAGCACGTACGCTTCTAGAGCTAAGAAGAGCAGAAGAAGCTTCCCACTTTTCACAAAGATTAGTAAGGAAAGAACCACTTCCTTTGGGACTAGTTTCATCAACCTTAAGATCACCCGAGTTCCCATAATACCCAATAGCAGAGGCTGAAATAAATAATTGAGGAGGCCTTGCAAGTCCTGTAAGGACTCTTACAAGGTTTCTTGTAGACTCAATCCGACTGTTCAGAATCTTCTCCTTCTTTTGATCACTCCACCTTCCGTAGATAGGACTACCGACAAGATTGATCACAGTATCAAAACCCTCAAGCTGTGCATAGGAACCCTCTCCAGTTTCAAGGTTGAAATAGATCGATCGCGAATTTTTACATAACTGCTTTTGTCTCTCTAAGACAAAAACGTCATGACCAAAGGATAGTAATAGTTGTGTTAGTTGGGAACCAATCATACCATGACTACCCGCAATTAGGATTTTCATAGGGACATGAGTAGAAAAATACTTCTGATAAATTTTAAGGTCATTAATCATTACGCGATGTTTATACTTGAGTACTGACTCGAAAAACCGCTCCATTTTTTTTCGTCTAAGATTAAGAAAAAACCAAGGAAATCTTAGTGAGTATTGAATTGTATCAAGAATTTCAACGGCATCATTTCCCTGCACCCGAATGTCCATCAGATTAACAAATGAGGCAAATAGCCCCTTCTCTTGAATCAGCTTAAAAGGGGCATTCTTTTTAGGATTGAAGAAAATCACCTTCCATTTTCTATTGAAAAAGAAGGGTCTAAGAGTAAATGTAACACGCCTTCTACAAGAAGTAAGCTCTTCTCTATGAAGAAATTTGTAATTAAGTGTCGGTGGGAGAGACCTTCCAAAACTACCTTCACTCAAAAGCCATTTAACGACAATAGTCTCATTACACTCAATAAAAACTCTAAACTTTAAACTCGTATGCCGTTGCAAACTACCTCTTATTTTCAAAAGAAATAGTATAACAAATCTCAAATAGTAATGCTACTTATCTTCATCACAATTTTTAGAAGGTGATGAACAACATGACTTGTAGAACTCCTTTCTAAAGAGGAAGGAAATCCCCCAAATACCAGCAAGACCAATGATTGCGTAAAAAATTCTCCTAAGGCCTTCAGATTTTACATCGGCAGGCGCACCAGTTAGTGCAGCTAAAAAGTTGTAATTAAAAAAACCTATAGACCCCCATTCGATAGCTCCAATAAGGATGAGTAGTAGAACAATTAAATTAAAAAAAGGCATGATTCCTCCAAAATGATTATTTAATATTTCTCATACACAAGATAGTAAACTTTGTCAAACTGTACAGAAACTAAAAAAAGGTGTAACTTGCAAACATATTGCTATGGAAAGAGTTGTTATTGCAGGTGCTAATGGATACATTGGAATGAGACTACTCTACAGGCTCATTGAAGATGGCTATGATGTAGTAGCAATTGTTAGAAGTAAGGATAGGTTAATACTTAAAGAGCATCTACAGAAGAAAGTAAAAATCCTCGAAGCTGATTTGTTAAAAGACAAAGAGATTAAAAATCTACCGAAGGATATTAGTAGAGCTTACTATTTAGTACACACTCTCACCCAAAACAGTGAGATCAACCATACAGATCTTAGTGCAGCAAAAAATTTCATCAATTCTCTAGCAAAAACCACTATTAAACAGGTAGTCTTTCTGACCGAGATTAGCACTCAGAAGAAACTAAAACAGCTTTTAATTGAGAGCCAACTTCCCTATACACTGCTTAGGGCTCCGATGATCATAGGATCGGGATCCTACTCTTTTGAGATAGTCAGAGATCTTGTTGAGAAACTCCCCTTGATGATTGGACCAAAATGGCTTAATATGAAAATATCACCTATTGCTATCTTTGATCTGATCTACTTTCTTTCTGCGGTTATCTTAGATAAAAAATTTATTAACATGTCTTTTGATATGATTGGAGAAGAGGTAATTACATACAAGGAACTTCTCTATATCTACGCTAAGTTTAGAAAGATTAAGAGGATAATCATTACTCTTCCATGGGATCTAACAAAACTTTCTTCTATATGGATCAGCCTTATAACCTCTGTTAATAGGCAAGTTGCAAAAGAGGAGATAGCTCACATTCAATCTGGTTATTTTCTAGCTAATCACGCTATCAAAGCAGCAACAAACCACACATGCTTAAAGCTTAATGATGCACTTAAAAGAACCCACCAAAAAGTAGAGCATGATGAAGTCACCTCATCATGGAAGGATGTACTTATATACAGTAAGCTCAATCCTGATCTTCATCATTATATCGATATTCCAAAACAGGGTTGCTTTCAGATAAAAAGTTCAGCTCATTTCTTCATAAATAACACATCGGTTATTGACGAGCTCTTTTCTATTGGAGGAACTTATGGATATTATGCGATGAATTGGGCTTGGAGAGTGCGTGGTATGATTGATAAATGTTTAGGTGGTGTAGGGCTTCGCCGGGGAAGAACCAGAAAAAAGGAGATTCACTGTGGTGATGTGATAGACTGGTGGAGAGTGATCTCCTGCAACAGGGATAAAGGGAAATTATTACTCTTTGCTGAGATGAAAGCTCCTGGAGAGGGTTGGCTTCAATTTGAGGTTAAAAAGAGTAAAAAAATCACCATCGAAGCCACATTTAGACCAAAAGGATTTTGGGGTAGAGTTTATTGGTGGACACTTCTACCAATCCATGCATGGATATTTAGAGCAATGTGTACAAAAATTATAAAAAATGCAGCAAAAAAATCTGAGAAATCTTGACTTGAGCTAGTAAGTCATACTATGATACCTGCAAAAAATAATGGTAGTGTATCAATGACACCAGAAGACCTAGATTTGTTACAGGAATTAAGCAAAATTGATCTTTGCAAGGAAGAGAGCGCAGAGATCTGTAATGACATTGCTAAAATACTTAATTACATGGAAAAGCTCTCCGAAGTGAAGACCGACCATGTGCAACCATCTAGTCATGCAATTTCTGAATCACTATCCCCTCTTAGAGAGGATGAGATTGGGATGATGATCCCAACAAAAGAATTTTTAGAAAACTCTCCTTCTCATATTAGCAGCTTCATTAAAGTACCTACGGTGATTGAATAATTATGCACAATAAAACAGCAACAGAAATTCACAAACATTTTATTGATGGCACTCTTTCAGCACAAGCAATCTGCAAACATTTCATAAAGCGCTGCAAAGAAGTAGAACCTAGTATTAACGCTCTCATCCTCCTTCTAGAAGAAAGAGCGATGAAACAAGCAAAGATGCTTGATGAAAAAAAGGCAAGAGGAGAAGAAGTAGGCCTACTTGCAGGTGTTCCAGTAATAATCAAAGACAATATGCATATCAAAGGTGAAAAGACTACCTGCGCCTCGAAGATGCTAGAAAACTATACCGCCCCTTTCGATGCAACCGTTACAAGACTTATCGAAGAAGAAGATGGAATTATTATTGGGAAATCCAATCTTGATGAATTTGCTATGGGATCCTCTACAGAGTACTCCTATTTCAAAAATACAAATAATCCTTGGAATACCGAGTGCAGTCCTGGCGGATCTTCAGGAGGATCGGCTGCTGCTGTTGCAGGATTAATGGCACCACTATCTCTTGGTTCTGATACAGGTGGATCTATCCGTCAACCTGCAGCCTTCTGTGGTGTTGCAGGTTTTAAACCCACCTACGGAAGAGTATCAAGACATGGGCTTGTTGCTTTTGCATCATCGCTAGATCAGATAGGACCTTTTGCACAAAGTGTAGAGGATATAGCTCTGATGATGAATGTAATTGGAAAGTATTGCGAACGTGATAGCACTTCAATCAATGAAGAAGAAGACTATACTAAACATCTAGGTGACTCTCTTAAAGGAAAGGTAATAGGAATTCCACAACATCTTATAGAATATACAAGTGATGAAGGGAAAGAACACTTTGTAAAAGGAATAGAAAAGCTCAAAAGCCTTGGAGCTACCATTGATAATTCAATATCACTTGCTTTTTCAGAGTATTCGATTGCTATATACTATATCCTTGCTACTGCTGAAGCTTCAACAAACCTTGCAAGGTATGATGGAATACGTTATGGACACAGATCAAATAAAGCAACCAATCTTGCTGAAGTCTATAAATTATCAAGAACAGAAGGGTTTGGAAAAGAGGTTAAAAGGAGAATCCTCCTTGGGACATATGTACTCTCATCTGGATATCAGGATGCCTATTTCAAACAAGCGCAAAAAGTACGCACACTATGTATTAAAGAATATAAAGAGGCCTTTAAAAAGTGCGATTTTATTGCTCTTCCACCCACTATCAATTCTGCATTTAAGAGGGGCGAAAATATTGATCCGATAGAAATGTATAGGCAAGATCTTTTTACCATATCAGCAAACCTTGCAGGACTCCCAGCAATCTCTATACCAACAGGATTAACAAAAGACCAACTACCCATGGGGATACAACTACAAGCTTGGCAAAAAGAGGATGCAAACCTACTTAATTGTGCACATCAACTAGAAAAGTCTCTGCAGTTCTCTGATCTTTATAGAATCCCGAACATTGAGGTAAAGCGTGGATGAATATGAAATAATTATCGGATTAGAGATCCATGTTCAGCTTGAAACAAAGTCAAAGATGTTTGGACCGGAACGGTGTAGTTTTGACCAGGAGCCCAACCGGAACATAGGATTAGTAGATACAGGGCAACCAGGCTCTCTCCCAACGATCAACAAAGAAGCCCTAAGAAAGGCTATTCAGTTTGGCCTTGCTACAAAAGCAGAGATTAAAGAAGATTCAGCCTTTGATAGAAAGTCCTACTTCTATCCTGATTCACCACTAAGTTACCAGATCACCCAATTCTATCATCCCATTGTTGTGGGTGGTGAGATTAGCTGTGATATTGAAGGGAGGCTTAAGACATTCACGATTGAACATGCTCACCTTGAAAATGACGCAGGCATGCTTAAGCATTTTGGAAATTTTTCAGGTGTAGACTATAATCGAGCAGGTTCTCCCCTACTAGAGATTGTCTCTAATCCATGCATGCATTCTGCTAAAGAAGCTTCCGCCTATGCAAAAGAAATAAAAAAAATTATGGAGTTTATCGGCGCAGCTAAATGTAACATGGAAGAAGGGGGGATGAGAATGGATGTCAACATCTCACTTAGGAAAAGAGGAGAGACAAAACTGCGCCCAAAGGTTGAAATTAAAAATATGAACTCCTTTTTCTATATGGAACAAGCAATTGCAGCTGAGGTGAAGAGACAAAAAGCTTTTTATGATAGTAACCCAGATAAGCTCATTCAAAGTGGCACATTTAGATTTGATATTGAATCTCAGCAAACTATCATGATGAGAACAAAAGAAAGAGCACAGGACTATCGCTATTTTCCTGATCCTGACCTTCCACCAGTAAAAGTGAGTAAGTCGTTAATAGCTGAGCTAGAAAAAACTCTTCCTGAGTTGCCAAGAGATAAAGAGAAACGCTTCTGTAAAGAGCTTAATCTCTCACCCTATTTTGCAGAACTTCTAATCAATGACAGAATCTTGTGTCAAAAATTTGAAGAGGCACAAAAAGAGTGTTCTAATGCGCCATCATTATGCAACTGGCTTGCTGTTGAATTTGCAGGAAGGCTCAAGGAAAAAAACTTAACCTTTGCCACCTTACCCATAAACCCCTTATATATTGCAAAACTTGTTAATCTCCTCGATAAGAAAACAATTACAGGTAAGATAGCGAAGGCGATTGCAGATAAAATGCTTGAACCCCCTTATCTATCTCCAGAAAAGCTTATTGCAGCAAATCCAGACTTTCAACCTCTTGAAAGTGAGGACCTGATAGAAAAGTGTGTAAATCTTGTTCTTGAAAAAAATCAACAGTCAATCAATGATTACCTTGCTGGTAAGGAAAAAGCATTTCAATACCTTGTTGGAATGGTGATGAAGGAGACGAAGGGAAAAGCTAGACCAGACCTTGTTCACAATCTACTTAAGGAGAAGATCAATCAAAACAGTAAAAAGTAAACATATGAGACTTCCAAAAATCATAGGACTAGCTCTTCTTCTTACAACAAAACACCTCCTTGCTACACTACCTACTAACTACAAGCTGATCATACCTCAGAAAAAGTGGATTAATCGTTATATTGAAACGATAGGGCAGATTCAAGTTCTCAAGAAGAGCTCTTCAAACCAACTGCAACAAGGAACAATCTATTCTAGAAATAGCAGTCCCTATATTATGCCTCTCTTTTCATATCCAAAGATTTCAAAACGAAAAAATATTGATCTGCTCTCTCAAACCTCGACTGGCGAGTATTCTGTTGTTTTCTATCAACCACATCATCTGCTTAACACATTAAAGGAGATACAAAATCTATCTCCACTGAAAGTTGAAATTTTTCTCTCTCATCAAGACCCCTATCCATATCTAAGTGAAATTTCTTCAATTGAAGAATCTGAAAGAAACAAACAAATGATTACTCTTACCGCAAAATATATGCTTGACCCAAAGAATTTTAGACCCAATGACTATATCCATGTAAGGCTCTATACTAGTAAAGAAAAGCTCTTCTCGCTACCTAAAGAGTGTATCTTTAAAGACAGTAAAGGGCACTATATCTATCTAGCGCCCCCTAACAGAAACTCTCTTGAAAAAGAATATGTAAAAATTGGGCAAGATGAAGGAAGTGAATTTGTCATTCTCCAAGGCCTTAATTCAGATTCAGTAGTTGTATTACCCTTATCCGATTAACAAAAATCCCATTTTTCTTTTACTAAGAGCCTATAATTAATCAAATTTTTGAGAATTACCACATCCGCATGAGCGTTTTACATTAGGATTATTAATCTTAAATCCTGATCCATGCATTCCTTCCATAAAATCGATCTCTGATCCAAGGAGTTTTTCAACATGGTCCTTTGGTACATGAATCTCTATTCCATGATCACTCTTATAAACACGATCATTTTCAAGAGCTTTTTCGGAAAAATCAAGTGAATAGGTAGAACCTGAGCAGCCACCAGATTCAAGGGCAAAACGTACAGCATTCATCTCTACCTGTTCAGCGGCGGCAAACTCTCTAAATTTATCTGCAGCTTTTTTTGTCAAAGTGATCGTAGAAAGATCATGCTTATCCTCTAGAACGGCATTTAGTTTTTTGACCATAGCATCAATATCTTTTTCCATACCATGAGCTTTCATCCCATCTTCTAAAGTCTCATAGGTAGCAGCACCACATCCAACGCATGACAGGCCCTTTGCCTGCATGACTGCAGCAAGCTTCTGTGAGTAATCTGGAAATGTTTCAAATATTGTATCAATGGTCATTGTTTTTTCAATCATTCCTATCTCCCTTAAAATCTTATTTTTACATTGCCATTTTTGATATTACATTGG
>CACLRR010000028.1 GCA_902609415.1 uncultured Chlamydiae bacterium | reverse complement strand
AAAAGAAAAATTAGAGTTTCGCTACCTCTATATCTATGAAGAAATCAAAAAAATCATTTGCTCATTTCCAATCAACGCCCTCTCCATTGAAACTCAGTTTGTTCACAAGAATGTGGCAAGCTCTATGAAGGTCTCTATGGCAAGAAGTGTGATCTGTCTTGCAGCAACAAAAAAAAATATCCCCATCTATGAATATTCACCAAAAAAAGCAAAGCAAGCTGTTACAGGATCTGGTAATGCCAGCAAAGAACAAGTGCAGCGAATGATACAAATACTTCTTAATCTAAAAGAGTTGCCCACACCAGAAGATGCCTCAGATGCTCTCTCTCTGGCAGTGTGTCACGCCCACTATTCTAAATTTCAAGGAAGATAAATTATGTATGAATATATCCAAGGGAAACTGATTGATATAGAAAACGAGATCGCGATCATTGATGTTGCAGGCATCGGTTACCAAATCCTTATTCCTCAAAATGGACCGCATACTACAACCACTATTGGAGATACTATCAAATTATTTACATCACTTGTAGTAAGAGAAGACTCACAAAGACTCTTTGGATTTCCCACGCGTGAAATGCGCTCATTCTTTCTTACCCTTTCATCAGTTTCTGGTATAGGTCCAAAGACAGCACTCACCATCCTCTCTACTTTTGAACTTACACACCTCCAATATGCAATTTTTCACTCTGATATCAAGGTGCTCACTAAAATCCCAGGGATAGGGAAACGAACAGCTGAAAGACTCACTCTTGAACTAAAAGATAAAATGCCAAAAAATATCGCTTTAGACACTGAAGAGACAACATCATCAACTTATCTAGATGCCCTCTCTGCCCTCACCAATTTAGGCTACAGCTCACATAAATCAAAAGCCACACTTGATACAATATTTAAGAAAGACAGTACATCAAAAGAGCTGTCATCAATCCTTAGCTCAGCACTAAAACTCATTAACTAACTTCCGTTGTATAAAAGAGATAACTCCTATAATGTATGTAGCATCAAATATTTATCTTATTTTACAACACTTCAACTAAAGTCTATAACACCTTCTCTATATAAAAGCTCAAATCTACGATATGCAGGCTGTGCCTCTTTCTTTACCCGGGTTATAACTCGTTCCAAACCCGGTATAAGACCATCTTTAGAAGAGCCTGTACAAGCAGCCTTCCCCTCAGAGGCACTCCTTTTATGTCCTTTCAAATCTATTAATAAGTCTCTTGCACTTATAGCAGTTTTTACGGTTCTTTCTCGGTCTTTATATTCATCCACAATTCCTTTGATCTGCTGATATTCTACTGGGAAAAAAGTCCTAAGTTCTATTGCAAGAATAGCAAGAATACTTGCCGTCATTGTCGCGAATCTAGCTATCCCTATTGACTTAAATGATATGCCCATTAAACCAATTGCGGATAAAGCTATTTTATTCTCTCCAATATAATGCACTTGTGCTAGTAATCGATTTTTATCAACATCAAATTGAGCACGATCAAATTCCGGAAAATATCTCTGTATTGCATCCATAAACTACCCTTTCGTAAGTTTTTTATAAAGAATAAATTAAAATCAAATTATTTCCTAGCTTAAACAGGAGCACCATAAAATGCAAAGCTTGTATGATTTAACTCTTTAACAGCATTAAGCAATGTATCCCCTGAACTCTCTTCAACAATAGCTCTAACATTACCACCTTTTCCCGCAAATACAGGTATCACCTGCTTTTGATCTTGCAAACCATTGATCTCATACCAAGATGCTAAATCCTTTGCATATTGCACTATCCCTTCAACAGGTGGTGATGTCCATTCTGGGTAAGCATTATTATTAGCATAAGGTTCATAACTATCTGCCCAACAAAAATCACCAACATTGGATAGATCTGGATAGTTAAACTTCCTTTCCGTTAGAGTGGTCGGGTCTATATTTTTAATAATGTCAACTCGCTTGTATTCCCCACTAAACTCAGCACCTCTACTCTCGGCAAAAATAATATTATATTTACCAAAAAACTGGTTATTCCATGTGCACTTAATAAGATTTAAAAGATAAGTAGCATGAACAATTTTAAATGGGGGAGGCACAGTAATCTTATTTTTTATCCCTATAAGAGATAAAATCAAATTTGATAATGCAGTAATATATTCTTTTAAATGAGCAAAAATAGACGTTAAAAGGCTCTTTGGTTCATAATATGCAACCTCATCAACTAATAAAATCCCTGAAATATCTGGATACTTATTTGTTTGAAGAAATTTGTTTACCTGGATGATCGAATTCTGTAAAAATGTAGAAATTTGCTCCGCTGTAAGATATTTTTGTGGAATATAACAATCAGGAATTCTCCAATAAATTTTAAATTCTGCACCTACCGCATCTGCATATTCCTTGGCGATTTTTAGTGCTTCAAGACCGGAAGGATTCATTCCTCCTGTTATCTTATTATCTATTGGATAAAACCACAAATGCAATACAAAGGTTTTTAATTGTTTGTTTAAGGACTCACTTGGATCCCAAGGAAATTTTAGAACCTGACTACCAGAATTATTGGGCATCCAATGTATTTCATTAACCAGTACCATTATTTCTCCTTTTTCTCTTATTATAAGTGATTCTTCCTTTTCCTCTTTTCAGATCCTATGATAGAATATCACCATGATTGATGATACGATTGCACAAATTGCAACGCCACCTGGAGAAGGTGGCATCCATATTATTAGAATTTCTGGAGCCCATGCAATCTCCTGTGCTTCAAAATATTTTTCTAAGGATATAGCTAGCCTTAATAACTATTCTATTAACTATGGCACCTTCAAAGATGAGCAGGGCCACTTTATAGATGAAGTTCTCCTCCTACTTATGCTAGGACCTAAAACCTTTACAGGAGAAGATGTTGTCGAAATCCACTGCCACGGTGGGAAACTAATTGCTCAAACGATTCTACACCTATTACTCAATACTGGGGCAAGAGCTGCAACAGCTGGAGAATTCACCAAGAGAGCTTACCTTAATGGGAAAATTGATCTCACAAAGGCTGAAGCGATCCAACAAATGATATCAGCCCAAAACCAACGAGCACAAAAAGCTGCCGCCAAGCATCTTGAAGGTAAACTTGAAAAAATAGTCCACACACTCCAAAACACCCTTTTAGAAGCTCTCTCTCTTATAGAAGCTTATATAGACTATCCCGATGAGGACCTTGAGCCGACAGATAAAAAGAGTATCATTGAGAAAATAGAATGTAGTCAAACAACTATTGATACCTTACTCAAATCCTATAGAGAAGGCACAATTATCGATCAAGGGATTACCATTGCTCTTGTGGGCAAACCAAATGTAGGTAAATCGTCTCTACTAAATGCAATGCTAGATAAGAACAAAGCGATTGTTACTCCTATTGCAGGCACAACAAGAGATCTTGTCGAAGAGAGCATGCTCCTTGATGGTGTACATACAAAATTCATAGATACTGCAGGTATCAGGGCCTCTAGTGATGCAATTGAACAAGCTGGTATAGAAAAATCACAAACAATGATTCAACAGGCCGATATTATCCTCCACATCTCTGATATAAACCTCCCTCTTGATGAAGACCCTCTTTATAAGTTACTTCCAACAGAAAAAACGCTCTTTGTCCGCAATAAGCTCGACACCCTGCCCCAAGCTCAAGACCCCCTTTCTATAAGCGCAAAAGAAAAAATTGGCCTTGATAAGCTAAAAGACGCCATCATCAAGAAGATGCATCTTAAAAGCGAATCTATTGATGATGAACTACACATCTCCTCAGAACGTCATTTCTTCCACCTAAAAGCCGCAGCAAATAACCTTAAAAAGGTGCTCGATGGAATAGAAGAGAAAATAGCCGTAGAACTTCTTTCTATTGACCTAAGAGATGCTCTGCAATCACTCTCCGAGATCATTGGGATAAATATCACCGAAGAGGTGCTCTCAAAAATCTTTGCCAACTTCTGCGTAGGAAAATGAACGATTGGCCTACTAAAATCTCATCTATTTTTGATCACTATTTTCCTACAGTTTCACCCCCTCTTAACCATACTACACCATTTACCCTTCTTATTGCTGTTTTACTATCAGCGCAGTGCACAGATGAACGAGTAAATAGGATTACACCTCTTCTCTTTTCAAAAGCAGATTCACCTAGGCAAATGAGCTCCCTTTCCTACACTGAGATCCTTAATATCATAAAGCCTTGTGGTCTTGGACCTAAAAAATCAAAAGCTATCAAAGATCTTTCAACTATTTTAGTAGAAACATTTAATTCAGTCGTTCCAAAAACACTTTCTGAGCTAATGAGCCTTCCAGGAGTGGGTAGAAAAACTGCGAGCGTCATACTGCTACAGGCATTTAATATACCAGCATTTCCAGTCGATACCCATATTATAAGGCTTGCAAATCGATTTAAGCTATCCAGCTCAAAAAACCCTCTTAAAATAGAAGAAGACCTCAAACAAATCTTTCCAGATCCTACACAATGGGGTAAGCTGCACTTACAGTTTATCTTCTTTGGTAGAAAATTCTGCCCAGCGCGGCAACATCTACCCGAAAATTGTCCTATTTGTCATCTTATGAAAGCCACTCATCATCGTTAATAACCTTTGCTTTTTTCTTTATCGTCTTTGATTTTATAAATCTTACTTCTGAACCGATAATTATTATCCTAGCTAAGGGAAAGAGCTTCTTCCACAGGCCAAGTGCCTTTTCCAAATAATCCTCCCAACAAGGATGTCCAAGGGCAGCACGACCTTCCATATTAATTACCTGTTCATAACTCATATTAGCAAAATAATGAGATTCTTCTAGAAAGAAACCTGGCAAAAGGAGACCATCCATAAAGAGATAACTCTTAATGGTATGGTCTAATGAAATAACAATCTCTATACCTTTTCCCCTGATATGCTTGCGCACTCGAAAATCGGCTTCACTAATTATCTCTACCCTTCCTTTAAATAACGCTTTCAATTCCTTCTTCAAAGGGAAACCATTCCATTTTTCATTAAGCCCCTTTGTTGCAACTGTTTTACCTCCTTTTATTAACATCGAGGAAACTACTTTAACATGACTAAATTCTTGTCTACCTAGATCAATTTTTAGCTGATTGATAAAGTCAGAAGGTCCCTTTGTTTTATCAATCAAAAAGATCAAAGGTTTCTCTTCTAAATCACTCTCGTTCAATAAAAAACCTAATGCATTATCAAGATAAAGAGTTAAATCAGACATTAAATTAACCTGTAATTAAATTTTATTTTTCTTTTATTATACCACCTATCGATTTACTTTTATAAAATCAGTTGCACAAACCATAATTAAGTTGTAATGTAAAATTATGAAAAAATTCATCTGCCTTCTTCTTTTTATCTGCCTATTTTCACCACTAAAAGCAGAAGAAAACAACATTACTGTTGTATGTGTGCACGGGTTTCTAAGAACTAAATATAGCATGCACTTTATGGCAAGGGCCCTAAGGGCCAAAGGTTATAGAGTCATTTTATGGGGATATCCAACACACAAAAAACATATTGCTGAACATGGTTTAGACCTAAAGCACTTTCTCATTAACTATGATAAAGAGCATCCTAATACTGAATTCTGTTTTGTTACACACTCTTTAGGAGGACTTGTTGTACGCTCAGCACTCTCCTCTAATCCGCCTCTAAGGTGCACAAAGGCAATACTTCTGGCACCACCTAATCGCGGCTCTGCTTTTGGAAGGTTGGTAGGAAAGATACCCCTTGCAAGAAGCCTTGTTGGGAGGGCTTCGGGGGGAGAACTTATGACTCAATATAACTTCGACTACTTAGGACAATTTCCATCAACAATCAAACTTTTAATCATTGCAGGAACAAGCGGCAAAAGCAAGCTCATTGAATTACCCCATGATGGAAAAGTCACCCTCATGGAGACCCACCTCCCCTCAGCTAACTATGAACACAAAGCACATTCTGCAAACCACACCTTCATCATGAATAATCCGAAAGTACAAGATGATACTATCGACTTTTTAAATCGATAATTCCACATATGCTATACTAATAATAAAAAAATATGAGAAAAAAAAATATCCTTATTTCAGGGGCACTCTCTCATGATGCACAGAATATAATCGCTCTAGCAGGAGAGGATTTTAACTTCATAGGCCTATCATATAAACAAAATAAGGGCTTCGAACTTCCTAAAGGTGAGCTAGCAGCGATTAATCAATGCCGAATTCGCTTACGTCAAATAGATCTAAATTCCTTTCATGATACTCAAACGGAGCTCGAGAAAATAAGTAAACTCTATCCTAATCTCTATGCTGTTTTTGCCTTTCCTTCACCCTACCAAACCTTAAACTATCAATCCCTAAAGACTACCTTCGATAATGACCACATCTATATCGATCCCACAGACCTCTTTATAGCTCTCCATCAAGGTCCCTTATCTATCCTAAATCTTACCAAGGCATACCTTAGTGCATACCCACCACAGAATATCCGGAGACTTCACCTATTTTCTCCATCTCCAAATAACACCTTCACATCAATCGTAAATGCAAACTTCACAAATACAATCAATGAATACTTGAAGCCCAATATATCACACCTCATCTCTCAACACCACCTCATACCCCATGATGAAGAAGAGAAAACAAAGTTTATAAATGAGTTCTTCAAAATAATTTAAAGTCACAACACGCACATATACATGACTAAACAGTCTCCTCTCTAAAATGGATCTTTATTCATACAGCTAGTCACTTACAGACTCTTCTGAAGCCATCCTTTCAAAAACCCTATGGATCGACCTGCTGGCCTCAGGAATTTCAGGATACAGTTCTAATAACTTTTTACAACTTAATTCATTATTAGATCTTTTTCCAACCAGAATCCTATTCTGCTCTTCAACTGTAAAGTTGCTATAAATAAAACTAGGATCAACATATTCTATATAAAAATCCAATATCTCATTATGCGATAGGGTTCCAGGATTAACAAAATTAAAGTTCCCCTTAACTTCCTTCAAGGTCATATCAACCGCAATTGGTAGCAGGTCATCTAAAATTGTCATTGAATTCGGGATATTTATTACCTTCTCATACTTCGTTATCTTTGCTACAAAATTCTTAGGTTCCATCTGAGATGAAATAGGCATCCTAACTCGAAGATTTAAAACATTAGGATATAATAGGACTAGCTGCTCCAATAAAATCTTCGTCTTAGAATAAAAAGAACCATCAAAATTTGGTCTATCTTCCTCAGTAAATCCTATTCCACTTCCCATCTCATGTTCTTCATCATACTCATAAATACAACCAGTGTTAAAATTTGTAAGATGAATATTTTTAGAATGTGCAATATCTATGAGATTCAGGGTACCAATAATATTAGTACGTACTGTTTCTATTTGATGAGTCTCACACCAATCAACATTCGGTACTCCGGTAACCCCAGCACAATTAATAATAACAATGGGGTTAACCTCCTCAATCTCTCTCAGTATACTTTCACGATTTTCTAATCTAGATTCTGCACATACAACATCATGTTCAGATTCCTCTAGCAACTTGACTATCTTTTTACCTATCCACCCCGTCTTACCTCCAAAAACAAGTACAGAAGAGTTGTTAGCCAGTAGTGGTGAAAAAACAAAAGAAACAAAAAAGAATATTTTAAAAAAAGACACTGTCATTACCCCTCCTTCTCATGAATTAACACATCATTAGAAATGAAAGCATCTCTATCTAAAATCTTATCTGCCATACCTTCTTTTTTAGTATACCACTCAATCACATCAATGAGCCCTTCCTCAAAAGCAATTGATGATTGCCAGTTTAATAACCTTTTAGCTTTCTCTGTCGATGATAAATGCATCTGAACTTGTCCAGGCCTATCAAAACCATACTTTATGTTATCAGACAAACCAAAGTAATCATTAATTACATCTGCAATATCCTTAACTGAAGTTGCAACTCCAGTACCACAATTAATTACTTCATTTCTAATTGTATCATAGGGTTCTATATGAAGAGCTGCATCAATTGCTCTTGCTGTATCTGTTGTATGAATCCAATCTCTAACCTGTGCCCCATCACCATGAACTGTAAGTTTCCTACCATTTAGTGCCAATACAATAAACTTACCAATCAACTTCTCTATATGTTGATTTGGGCCATAATTATTGAAAAACCTTAGTGTTGTTACAGGGACGTTATAAGTGCAACCATAAGCATAAACCATTCTATCTGCTCCAGCCTTTGCTGCAGCATAAGGCGACATCGGCTCTAAGAGATGCTCCTCATCAATATGCTCTTTTTTACAAGTTCCATACACTTCAGAAGATGAAATATTAATAAATCTCTCAATACTATCTTTATATCTAACTAAAGATGTTAACAAGTTTCTAGTTCCCATTACGTTGCTCCTAAAGAAAACCTCATCATCTCTAATACTTCTTGTAACATCACTCTCTGCCGCGAA
>CACLRR010000027.1 GCA_902609415.1 uncultured Chlamydiae bacterium | reverse complement strand
CGGCAGAGGAGGGTAGAGTAATAATCCATGAAAGGAAGATCTCTTTGATTAGCCTAAAATTTAGTGAAGGAATTCCTTTACAGAAGCCTACCCCGAGAACAGCACCAACTATAGCATGGGTTGTTGAAATAGGAAGGCCCATTTTTGAGGCAATGATAATGGTAAGAGCAGCAGCAAATTCTGCAGAAAAGCCGCGAGTGGGTGTTAGGTTTGTGATTTTTTTGCCGATAGTTTCGATCACTCTCCATCCAAAGGTTGCAAGCCCTATCACAATGCCAATGCCACCGAAGACTAGAAGTGAGGTGGGTATGTGTGTTGTTAGGTGCATTTGTGTTGGATCTTTAATAACCTGGATAACTGCAGAGACAGGGCCTATGGCATTGGCTACATCATTAGCTCCATGACCAAAAGCTACAAAGCATGCAGTAACAATCTGTAGTGATCCAAAGATTCTTTCAATAAGCTGGTATTCTATGGAGTAATCTGATTGAAAATTTTGTTCAGCATCAATGGTCTCAATAAGAGAGGAGATATCCTCAATGATATGGTTAACATTTTTTGATATACCATATTTTGAGTTGCTGCGGTGTGATTTAATTAATGCTTTTTTAGCCTTATTCAGAAGATGAAGCTGTTCTTCATGTCTAGTCGATCTTCTAGGGAGGATGTCTTTGTTGGCAATGATTCTATTAGATTGGAAACGAACAAGGATAGCTGAAAGCAATCCGATAATAATAGCAATAAGAACAAGGATGGGAGTAGATAAAGTGATTCCTATGTTTTTTAGGCCATTTGCTCCGATTGCTAGTGTGAAAGTAAAGAAGACAACAAACATGAGTTGAGGAGCTATTTTCTTTGCTGCATAGACAGGGTTATAGGAATAAAGGATTTTCTTTTGGAGAAAAAGAAAGAATAGATAGGCAGCAATACCGCTTAGTATAGGAGAGAGCACCCATGAAAGTGCAATATTAGAGATAATATTCCAGGAAATAGCGCCAGCACCACCTACAAGAAAGCCAAAGCCTACAATAGCGCCAATAATTGCGTGGGTTGTGGAAACGGGCCATTTAAAGTAGGTAGCAATTTGTAACCAGATGGCTGTAGAAAGCAGTGCGGATATCATACCCACAATATAGACCATTGGATCATTTGCAAAGATGGAAGGGCTAACAATAGAGCCTTGGATCGTTTCGGATACATTTGATCCTAAGAGAAAGGCACCTAGAAATTCAAGAATAGCAGCTAGAAATATTGCTTTTTTAAGTGTAAGAGCTTTTGATCCAACAGAGGTACCTATAGCATTGGCAACATCGTTTGCACCAATGTTCCACAACATATAGAAGCCAACGATTAGAGTAAGGGTGAGTAAAAAAGTATCCATATAAAATTTTAGAAGTTAAGTAGCATGCTAATTCTGACAGAAAGTTTTTCGCCGACGTTGGCAAGGAGGCTTATACTCTCGGAGATGTGTCTCCAAAGAGTAAAATCTGTAAACGAGAGTGATTTTTCATCAGCCAGAGAATATATTTTTTTTTGGGCCTTGTGCTTTGCATTGACAAGGTCTGTTTCTAGAGCAGCAATATCATCAATATGTTCTTTTATAGCTTCTGCTGGAGGTCCACCAAATACAGATTCCTGGATTAATTCCATTTTTTCTACGAGTACAAGAGCTTTTTCAACGATATTAATACTGATATTAAGTAGTGTTATGATTAGAGGGAGAAGTTCATCGTGGGGAACTAGGTTCTTATGTAGGAATTGTTGAGCAATATTTTCTGCAATATCTGCAATATCATCTTGAAGAGAGAGCATATTTTGAAAATGAGTACGATCAATTTGGAAGAGTATATAGTGTTTAAGTCGTTTTCTTAGGTTAAATTTAATCCTGTCGGCCTCGCCTTCAATCTGTATAATATCTTGGATTAGTTCTTCACACTGAGAAGAAAAGCCTTCTGATTGGAATGTGTCAAATAGAGCTTTTAATTTAATAATGGCATCAAGAACTTTATCTTTATGAAGCTGGAATTCAAGGGAAGGGTTGTTTTTAAATAAACTGGTAAAAAGACGCATAATAGGTACAACTATTTAGTAAAAGTTGCTTTTTCCTCCTGAGTGAGGGATAGAAATTCACCTGGTAAAAGTGGTTTAAGCAGAAGGTTTCCGATCCGGATACGCTTTAGAGAGTCAATTTGTAGAGATGCTTTTGTCATTAAGCGTCTTATTTCTCTATTTTTTCCTTCATATATTACAATGGAGAGCTGTTTTTTTGAAAGCACCTTTACGCAAAAAGGTGTAACCTTGACTCCATCTATGATAATGCCCTCTTTGATGGAGGCAATGTGATGTTTTTTAATGGTGTGGGTTGTGGTGACAAGGTATTCTTTTTGTATATTTGAGGAGGGATGGATGACAGATTTTGAGAAGTTTCCATCATTTGTTAGTAAGAGGAGTCCTGATGTTTCTTTGTCTAACCTTCCTACAGTGTAAATGCGCTCCTTGATGTTTGGAAATAGATCAAGGCAAATTTTTTGGTTTTTGGTAGTTCTTTTAGATGAGCAAATATAGCCTATGGGTTTATTGAGTTTAAAGTAGAGAAGTTTTTCTTTGTGTTGCAAAAGTTTATTTTTGAAGTAGACTTTATCAGTTGCTGTATCAATTATTATTCCAAGCTCTACCTTTATTGTTTTTCCAGAGCGTAGAACCTTAATATTTCCTGATTCGATGATTTTATCAGCTTCTCTCCTTGAGGAGATGCCATGTGATGCAAGAAATTTATTGATCCTCTCTTTCATAGCAAAAGAGCTTATCACAGAAAAGAGAAAAGGTATATACTAGGATGAAAAGGGAGTCTTATGGGTATGCTGATCTTGGTAAGGCATGGAGAATCACTGTGGAATTTAAAAAATATATTTACTGGATGGGTAGATGTGGGCTTGAGTTGTAAGGGAGTTGAGGAAGCGTATTGTGCAGGAGAAAAGCTGAAGGATGTTCCCATTGATGTGATATTTACCTCTAAACTTTTGAGAGCGGAGCGTACAGCTGAGTTGATTTATGAAAAAAATTGTATGGCGAGTAAGCGGGTTTTATACAGGGAAGGGCAAGGGGAATTTCTGAATATGTTGCCTCTTAAGCGGACTGAAACACTTAATGAAAGGCATTATGGTGATTTGCAAGGGTTAGATAAGGATGTAGCAAGAGAGAAGTACGGAAAAGAGAAGGTGCATATATGGAGAAGAAGCTATGATACACCTCCTCCCAAAGGGGAGAGTTTAAAGGATACATGCAATAGAGTTCTTCCCTATTTTAAGAGTGATATTGAACCTTGCGCAAAAAATAAAGTGGTGCTTGTTGCAGCGCATGGGAATTCTTTAAGAGCTTTGATTAAGGAGTTAGAGGGGATTAGCGATTCAGATATTGTGAATTATGAAATTAATACGGCAGAAATTAAGAGTTATATCTATAAAGGTAATCGATGGGAATTGATTTAGCATCATTTATAAATGCTCCAGAAGAGTCTAGTTTTTTTCTGTCGCAAGGTGAGCAAAATATGTATGAGAAGCTTTTTTTTCTATCACGTGCTTCCTAGACTATATGAGAGCGGAAAGCTTCATCTATCAATAGATAGGGGAATAAAAGAAATTCTAGCACCTTTAAGGAGTCTTGGTTTTATAACACATAATGTAGGAAATTTTGAGGCATTAGAAAATGCGAGGTTAGGTTTTTTGTCTATTGACTGGATGGATCCCGAAACGGGTAATCTGAAGGATCTTGCTTTAGTTGCTAATAAGTGTAGAGAAAAGGGTATATTGCTACATGTAGCAATAGAGCATGCACTTTTTAAGCAACCCTTTGATTGGCAGAGTTTGCCTATTGATTTCGTTTCATGTGTTTATAGGGATAGGCAAACTTTAAAAGAGTATTGTGGGATGTATGTACGAGGTATTGAAGTAGTTCATCCTCCTTCAATAAGAGAGAATGAATTAGAGAGTTTTATCTCTTATTTAAATCAAGAAAAGGAATTAGCAGAGAGTAGGGGTATTGAGATTACACTTGCACGAGATAGTTTTGAGAGTCAGATTTTAAAGGGGATTAACAATAGTAGGGTTATTAGTGAAGAGGATAGATGTTTTGATTTTAGCTGCCTAGAACTTCCCTTAATTGATACTAGAGCACTTGTTTCTTTGCTTGAAAAAGAAGATTTATTAGTAAAAGTTAAAGCATATCAAGAAAAGTATTTGACTGTGGCTTTTCCTATGACAATTGCCAGAGATGAGGTTGATAGGTTGGCGAATAGCACTGTTGAGATTTATAGGAAGCTAGTAGTGATGATAGGAGAGAAGCCATGAAAATATTAGGCCTCATAAAGAAAAAAAAAGAAATTCACTCGAAAGATTTATATACCTTTATGCACTCTCCTACGGCATTCGGTATACTTAAAGAGGATGAAGACAATGCGCTTATTACCGGTGAGGATAGGAGCTCTGATAATAAGTGTTATGCTAGAATCGATTTTCTTTTAAGTAAGAGTGATACAGAAATTGTGGATGCTAAGTTTTTAGTGAAGGGGCCATTAATTCTTACAGGCTTTCTAGAAACGTTGTGTCAGAAGATTATTAGGAAAAAGTTTTATCTTATTGAAAATATATCTGCTGCTGAAATTGAAAAGGAATACAGTAAGGATCT
The DNA here is from genome assembly GCA_902609415.1 of uncultured Chlamydiae bacterium. Taxonomy (GTDB): domain Bacteria; phylum Chlamydiota; class Chlamydiia; order Chlamydiales; family CACLRR01; genus CACLRR01. Next base: position 4,859 of record CACLRR010000027.1, on the reverse strand, counting down.
TCCATGGACAGTAGAGGAGAGTAATTCATTAAATCTTGCTTTATCTGCTTTTGATGAAGCAATAGAGCAGGTGTATGAGAAGAAGGTTCTAGAGAGGAATAGGCAGACACCTATAGAGGCGGAGGGGGTTTCAGAGCTTCTTTATCCTCATTGGGAAACGCTTACAAAAGTAGAGAAGATAGACCTGATTAATAAGACGATTGATGAAGAGATTCAACCATATATTGCTATGGATGGCGGGGGTATTGAGATATTAGAATTTGATGATGAGCGTCGTCTTATCATACGTTATGAAGGTTCTTGTACATCGTGCCCTAGCGCTATAGGAGGTACGTTAACAGCGATTCAGGATATTTTACGCAAGAAATTAGATCCAGTGATAGAAGTCATTCCTGATCCTGATTCCTTAGATTTTGAGTATTAGCTAGTTCGAACTTCGAAGAGCAAGTTTTCAGAATTTCTCATCATGAGAAAGCCATTTTCATTAATACAATCTATGATCCCCGAATTGTTTCCTACAGTTTTGGTTTCGTTTTTAAAAGCGAGATGTTTGTTGATTAATTCTTGATATTGTTTAAATCCCTCCTTCTCATATAGGGATAGATCGTGATTAAATTGTGTAATGATTTTTTCAAAGAGCATATCGGGGGTTATAGGAGGGTGGATCTCCTTATTTAGGTGCGTTGATTTGTAATGTTCAGGGGAGGAGTGGATGTTAATACCTAGACTTACAAGAGCATTATTTTCGTGTATTTCTCCAAGAAATCCAGCAACTTTATCTTCTCCAATAAGTAGGTCGTTGGGCCATTTAAATTTTATTTTTTGTGATAGCTGACGAAGAACTTTTAGGGAGGAGGCTGCAAGAAGCTGAGCTAAGTGGTTTTGGTTTATTTTTGGAGTCAGTGTAAAAAGAAAGGTAAGAAGGAGGTTGTCATCCATTTTTGATTTCCATATTGAAGCTTGTCTTTGCCCCCTGCCTGCTGTTTGATAGCGGGCTCGTATTGCATAAAGGCAATCTTTTTTACAGGATGATAATAGGTGCTCTTTAGCATAGTCAATAGTGGATGTGGTTTCCTTAAGGTCTGTAATTTTGATACTCTTCACTTTTTGGTTGCTCCTATTCATATTGAATCTGTATTTTAAGGTAATGTTTGAATTTTCTCTACTAAAACGTATTGACTTTAGGGCACTAGGAGTTATGTTAACTCTAATGCTAATTTCAATAGTTGTGATAAGTTCAACAACTTCTGATTATTATTTAAAGGAAGAAGGGGCTGTTTTCTTTACTCCCTTGGTGATAAGTCAGATCAGAGCATTCACTATTGGCCTTTTAGCATTTGTACTTGTGGCTTCCTTTGACTATAGAAAATTAAGGGAGTGGAGTGTTCCTCTTTATATACTCATGTTGGTATTGCTTGTAGGCCTTTTTTTTGTTCCAGCAATACATAATGTAAGGCGATGGTATCGACTACCTTTGATTCCTTTTGATATTCAACCTTCTGAATATGCGAAATTGATTCTGGTTATCCTGGTCAGTTGGTTTTTAGAAAAGAGTAGACACAGTATTAGTACAATAAGGACATTCATTTTAACCGCCCTACTCATTCTTCTTCCCTTTCTATTAATTTTGAAGCAACCAGATCTTGGTACTGCCTTAATACTTTGTCCGATAATGCTAGTTATGTTTTATTTAGGTGGAATAAATAGACATATCATTAAGGGGCTTGTCTGGTTAATGGGTGTTGCTATTTTATTATTATTGTCTATTTTTCTGAAGGTGATACCCTTTGAAAAAGCTAAACCAGTCGTATCAGGAATACTCAAGGAATATCAAATCGAGAGACTTAATCCTGATACCTATCATCAAAAGGCAGCGCAAATAGCTATTGGATCTGGACATTTATTTGGGAAAGGGTGGAGAAAGAGTGACTTTACTGGACATAAGTGGCTTCCCTATGGTTATACAGACTCGGTTTTCCCAGCCTTTTGTGAGGAGTTTGGTTTAGTTGGAGGTGTAGCCATTTTACTACTCTATTTTATGCTAATTTTTTTTAGTTTTAGTGTGAGCTTGAATATTAATGAGTATTTTGGGAGACTTCTTTCAGGTGGGATTTCAACTTATCTTGCGATGCATGTATTGGTCAACATATCAATGATGATAGGATTAATGCCTATTACAGGAGTGCCTTTGCTACTTATTTCTTATGGAGGATCATCTGCACTAGTTACTATGATGGCTCTTGGGTTACTACAAAGTATATATGCAAGGAGATATACTTTTTAATGAGAACACACCCTTTTTATGCTAATGATTTATTAGTTGGTCCAGGTTATCTACTGCTTGAACCTGAAAAAGAAAAGATTGCATTTACCTTAAAATGGAGTCTCATTGAGGAATCTATTAAAGCTGAGGAACTAGAATTCATAGAAGAGATACTTTGTGCAGGTCATAGCTTACCTCTTATTAACCACTATTATTTTAAGCGCCTTAATCAGAGAGATTTCTCTCTAACGATGGAAAATGATGAAATAGGTAGGGTTGAGGGGAAAGGTTTTTTTGATAAGGAATTTGTAGGTTTTGAGATTACAGATCGAGAATTAAGACTTCACGCTACTCAATATTACCATTATATGGGAGATGGTCAGTGGACGATGCAATCAAAGCTTACGATCAATGATGAGGATATAAGTTCTCTTCAGGCTAGATTGGACAAGGTCTGATTTTGTAAATCCTTATCCTCTAATAGTAAAATCATGATTAGATGAATATCTTTTGCTGATGAGAGATAAATGAGGTGTCGCAAATAGGCAATATTTGTTATGAGGGTGTATATGATGAAAAGAACATTAATTATGTTTCTGGTGCTTATTGCTTCATGTACATTCCAGAGAATGCCTTTGATGACAATAGAGAGTTATACTGAGGTGGATATTGGAATGACTGTAAACGCGCTTGTAGAGAAATTTGGTCAACCTATAAATAAGTTTAGTCGCGACCATCAGGTTATTTATGAATATGTCGAGAGGTTTCAGTTAGGAAATACACCACAAAGTGTTGTAGAATCTCGTCGTTATTTCTTTGTGATTGAAAGTGGTTCTGTGGTTAGTAAATATATGCAGATAAAAAATCAACCACCCTATCGTGGTGAAGATCTTGTGAATCCTACTGATATACCTTAAAACACTCAGACTAGTAGATAATATTATTTGTCATCTGAGTGTATCATTACATGGAGTACTATTTTGTATCTCTAGAATGTCGGATTGCAATATCAACACCTGCAGGGACATTAAGTGTTTTTAATCTTTCAATTGTTGCAGGTGTATATTCGCAGAGTTGTATAAGTCTTTTGTGTACACGCATTTCAAATTGTTCTCGTGATTTTTTATTAACATGTGTAGATTTAAGGACTGTAAATTTCCTTGTTTGCGTTGGAAGCGGGATAGGACCCAAGATTACCGCACCTGTTCTTTTTGATGCTTCAACTATTTGATGTGATGCGCTGTCAAGTTGTCTTGCATCATATGCTTTTAGCTTTATACTGATATTTTTTGATTTGCTTTTCCTTTGTGCCTTTGCCATAGATTTTCTCACTTAAGCTTTATTAATAATTTTTTCACTAACAGATTTAGGTACAGGATCAAAATGTGCAGGTTCCATGCTATAGTCTGCTCTGCCTGAAGAGATTGATCTAAGTTCGGTAGAGTATCCGAACATTTCACCGAGAGGGACATCTGCATTAATCTGTACGGATGAACCGCTGGATTCTTGACTTAATATCCTTCCTCTACGTTTATTAAGATCACCAATAACATCACCAAGTGATCCATCAGGTGTTCTTACTGCAACTTTCATTATAGGTTCTAGGAGTTGAGGTGCACATTTTGCCACTGCCTCCTTAATTGCCATGGACCCGCAGATTTTAAAGGCCATCTCATTGGAATCTACATCGTGGTATGATCCAAAAACGATACGAATCTTAACATCTACTATAGGGTAACCAGCAACTACTCCTCCATTAAGACCTTCTTCGATCCCTTTAATGACTGCAGGAATGTATTCCTTAGGAATGACACCACCAACGATCTTATTTTCAATATCGATCCCTTCGCCAGCTTCATTAGGTTCAATTTCTAGGCATACATGCGCATATTGTCCTCTACCACCTGATTGTTTAACGAACTTGGTTTCACTTTTTCCTTCTTTTTTGATCGTTTCACGGTAGGAGACTTCAGGAGCTCCTACATTAGCTTCCACCTTAAATTCACGAACCATACGATCTTTAAGTACATCTAGATGTAATTCACCCATCCCCGAGATGATTGTCTGACCTGTTTCAGTATTAGAAGTTACTCGGAATGTAGGGTCTTCTTCTGAGAGTGCTGCCAATGCTCCTGAGAGTTTCTCTCTTTCTTGTTTTGATTTTGGTTCGATTGCCATAGAGATTACAGGCTCTGGGAATTCCATTTTTTCTAGAATATGTTTGTGAGAGTCTAAGCAGAGAGTGTCACCTGTAGTAGAGTTTTTAAGGCCAATTACAGCAAAGATATCACCAGTAAAGAAGGCATCTTTATCTTTTCTATCATTGGAGTGCATTTCGAGAAGTCTTGAGACTCTCTCTTTTTTACCCTTTGTAGAGTTAAAAAGTGTTGCTCCCTTAGCCATTGTTCCAGCATAGATTCTAACAAATGTAAGTCTTCCAACGTATGGGTCTGTCATCACCTTAAAGGCAAGCGCTGCTAGTGGAGCGGAATCATCAGGATGGACTTCAATAGGCTCTTCTGTGTCTGCATTAATACCACTTACAGCACCCCTGTCTAGTGGTGATGGCATCCATCTTACTACACAATCTAAAAGG
>CACLRR010000026.1 GCA_902609415.1 uncultured Chlamydiae bacterium | reverse complement strand
AAAGGAAAAACAGGAAATAGATACCCTTTCTTCTCAAAGTAAAGCTTTGTCCCTACTCGAACTTCTAGATATAGAAGCTACTTTTACCCCACCTCATCCATTTTCAGAGAGCTTTACTCACTCACTAAAAGCACTGCATCTCTCTATTAAATACTCTATTCCTAAAAGTACACTTCACTTATACCATGCAAACAAAGATGATCCCAACTTCAATCCTGATTTATTTTATTACAATCTCATTGAAAATTTACCCATCGTGTCCTGGTCAAAAAGTGAAGATACAGCCCCCTATACAGTTTCTCTAAGGACAATTTGCTCCTCTACCAACACTCATGGTGTAGGAAGATTTACCAGTGACATATGCAGCAGGTGGCTCATTCCAGGAAAGGAACTTCCTGTTGTCTTTCTTAACTCAATGTCCTTTCGTTTCAAACTTTTTAAAAAACACCCCTTCTTTTTCCACCAACTTTTCCTCACTATTGACAATGAACACGATCTACATATACTTGAAAAAAACATGCCTACTCTGATAAGTGAATTACGGCTAACAATATTATCTGTACAACATGCAAGAAAAGTAACAGCCTCTACCAAGCTTACCCTAAATCAAAAACAACTTATTATCCAAGAAAACATTGTATCGCTTCTTGATAAATCCTCTCATTCAATGAGAGAGAATGTCTTTGATCATGTACATAATTTTGTTGTTAAGCTATCTGCAGACAACAAAGTATCAATGATAAAAGAAGAACTAAAACCTCTTCCTGAATTTAAACCCCAGGTCTTTAACCGAGACCTTTTTAATGAATTACAATACTATATTACAAACTTTCATGATCAATTCCTTACCTACCGTAGCCCAAAACATCTAGCGAGAATAATCACATACCGCTTTCTCTTCAAAAAAACTCTTAATAACCAAGTCCTTACCCATCCAAATCAAAGGCACCTCAGCATAAAAATACTACGCTCCAATATAGAAAAGAACGATCAAACTCATAATGTTATAGGAATACTAGTCGGCATTAATCTATTAAGAGAAAATGAGATCTTTGATACTAAACATATTCTTAAAGCAATAGGTACAATAATTCCAAATATTCAAAAGGTTAAATACTCAGAGGTTCACACGCCAAAATCAGACTCTTCTGTAATCATACTCTATGTTGAAATTGAAAAGAAAACACTACAACCATTCGCACTAACAGAAATATCCACCCTAAAAAAGAAACTGCCACGTGAAATTAAATCAAGCATAGAAAGTGTTATTAATCCTATTTTTATGCCAAGAAATGAAGAGGAGGTGATGAAACACATCCTTACCTTAAGTGGTCAACTTCAATATATTCATGATATCCCTCAAATCATTATATCCTTCCACAAACAGTCAAGTCAGCGTCTAACATTTACTATCATCCTACTAAAACTCAGACTCAAAGATGATCCCAACCTAAAACAAATTATAGCCTCACAAAAAAGACTCCTCAAAATTACTAATCATGAAACACGTATTGTTGGCAAATTACGCAAAAAATATCAAAAAGAAGCCAATGTATTTGAAGTACAGATTGATAAAAAGCAATTCCTGCGAAAAGATTTCTCTGTAGATCTGTACCAAGCTCGACAATATATCTTCCATGAACTAACAGAAATGCTAGGTGAGCTTAGAGATTATAATGGAGGAATGATATCGAAACAGACAGAAAATATCACCCAAATTAAGGCTCTCTTAAAAAATGATAAGATCAACAATGACTTTCTAATTGAGACCTATTTTCACTCCATCACCCCTAGCTATATGCAAAGCCTAATAAAACCCATAATCCTACAAAAAGCACTGCATCTCTATCTAGAAGCGCTAGAATATAACTACTTTACTAAACCATTCTACATCCAAACAAATCACTTTGAAAGCCAGCTTATTATTCTTATTTCTGCAGTTAATCCATCCTTTAAAAAATTTATCAGCCAAAAGCTTGAAGAGATCATTTCACCCTCAAAAAAGTATGCATCCTCATTTGTAAACATTTATGACATTCCTTGCCTTACCTATATTATCACTGACCCTCACGAAATAGATTACAACAATCTGACAAAGATTCTTCACGAAAATCTTACTCTGTGGCATGACACTGTCCAGGCAGCAACTCCTAAAAAATTATAAAAATTGCAATCCCTACCTTTTTGTATTATCATCCTACTTGCTTTTATTATTGGAACTAGATGCTAAAAAAGTTCATTCTCTTTTTTATTTTTTTATGCGCCCTTGATGCAAGATCAAATCAAGGAATTATCACTGCATGTAATGATCACTACATGAAATACCTTGTGCCTAACTTAAAATTTCTACGGGAAGAGGTGAAATGTAATCTTCCTATCGAAATCTGGCATGCTGGAAATGAACTATCAGACCACAATAAAAAACTTTTACTTACTATCGATAATACAACAATTCATGATCTTTCTAACTACTATACTGAAGAGGAGGTCCTAGATAGTAGAGGTTGGCAGATCAAAGCCTATATACTTAAAACAACGAGCTTTGAAGAAGTTATCCTCATGGATGCTGACGTCTTTCTACTCCAAGATCCATCCATCCTCCTTAACGATGAAAATTATCTACAAACAGGCAACTATTTCTTTAGAGATATATTTCTTAGTGAAGATAATCCTCTTTTCAATAAATTTAAATTACAAAAGTCTGATAATGAAATAAAAGAATGGTTTAAAAAAATAATAAACACACCAAGCCAATTCATCATTCCAGAAGTAGAAAAAATCATTAATAATCAATTACCAATATCTTATTTGTCCATTCAGGAATCTGGTCTCGTTGTTATCAATAAAATAAAACACAAAGCAACAGTTGATGAAATTTTCAGACTTAATAAAGATCATAAAATCACATATCAATATGTTTATGGTGATAAAGATACATTTTGGATTGCCTGTGAAAAAATCAACCAACCTTACTATTTTAATCCTTCTGTTGGTATGCACATAACATATCACAATAGTAAGCTGTTTGTACCTTCGCGAAGGAGAGATAGTTTAAACCTCATGCATCTATATAATGAAAAACTTATCTTTATCCAACAACAGCCTCGTTTAATAAGAAAAGCAACAACAATCAATTATACCATTTTTGATCAAGATACTAATAGTTACAATACTCATTCATTAAACCAAGAAGATGAAAAAAAATTAAAAATTCTTCATAAATACTACAAATGGCATACTCCTAAGCTTCTTGATAAAATTAAAGCCCATATTAAATAATGTCTCACCTTACTGCTAAATCTGTTGCATCAGGTTCCATAAAAATTGAAGACCTATTTTGCATTGCAGACACTATTTATATTAAAGAAAGAAGAGCGAATGAACAAGGGCGCTCAGTCATAAAGAATCTTAATCAAGATGTAATACCTTATCCCTATTCTAATATAACAAAAGCTAACGAATACGGAGGCTCTTGCCTTGCTAGAAGGGATCAAACAATCTATTTTGTAAATAAAGATGACCAAGCAATTTATGGAATTAACATTCACGATAACACCTCTATAAAAAAAATCATTATGGAAAAAGGCTGCAGATTTGCATCCTTGATTGCTCACCCAAAATTACCTCTTCTATTTTCTGTAATGGAAAAAAAGGAGAAAAAGAGAGAGAATATTCACTCTATTGTAGCCATTGATATAGAAAAGCAATCCCTTTGTACAATAAATGAAGGAGAAGATTTCTACATTGATCTTGCTCTATCCGAGAATGGAAATCATTTAGCTTTTGTCTCCTGGACTCATCCCAACATGCCCTGGAATGCAACCAAACTTCATATTTGTAACCTCAATGATCAAGGATTGCCACTATCAACAGAGATATTAAATAAAGAAACAACAATCTCTTATATTCAGCCACAATTTAAAGATAATGATCAGCTTTTCTATCTCAGCAATCAAACTGACTACTGGAACCTCTATTTATATAATATCTCTTCATATACTCACACAACCCTTACTCATGAGGAAGCTGATTGTGGCTATCCTCCATGGCAATTTGGATTTAGAAACTATACCTTTATAAAATCACAAAACTTGGTTTTCACTATCTCCACAAAAAATGGCATAGACATTCTTTCAAAACTAAATCTCTCAAACAACATACTATCTCACATACCCCTAAACTACACCTCTCTTCAACAAATTACATCTACAAAAGACACAATTATTCTTATTGCCTCCAATTATAATACACCACAAACTATTCTCTCTATTGATATAAGGTCCCTTAAAACTACCCCTCTTTACCAACCTGAAAAAGTAAATTCTCAAGATTTTTCTAAACAAATCTCTATTAAATTTCCAACAAGTGACAATCAACATGCCTTCGGTCTACTCTACTTGCCTCAACAGAAAATTGACCAACCACCACTCATCATCCGCTGCCACGGAGGCCCTACAGCCTTTGCTGCTTCTCACTGCCAAAAAGAAATTGCCTTTTGGACAACCAGAGGATTTGCATTCTTTGATATAAATTATAGAGGTAGCTTTGGATTTGGTAAGGCCTTTCAGGATTCACTTAAAGGAAAATGGGGAATTGCAGATGCTCAAGATTGCTATTTTGCAGCTAAATATCTTGCCGACAACTACCATCTCGATCCCCAAAAGATCCTAATCCAAGGCTCCAGCGCTGGAGGGTATACAGCACTCCAAGTATTAGCATCAAATCCTCCTGAGGGAACCTATAAATTTGCGGGTGGTATAAGCTCATATGGGATCTCTGATCTGACCCTACTTGAAAAAGATACGCATAAGTTTGAAAAATACTACCTTGAACAACTCCTGGATATTTCTAATAGCCCCAATACACTCCACAATCGATCTCCTATTAATAATATCGATTTAATCAAAGCTCCCATTCTCTTTCTACAAGGTGAAGATGATTTGGTTGTTCCACAAAATCAAGCAAAAATCCTTAAAGAAGCTTTGTTAAAGAAAGGTCTCTCTGCAGAGCTAATAATATTCCCTAATGAAGGTCATGGCTTCAGAAGCGCAAAGACGATCGAAAAAGCATTAGAAGCATCTTATTCTTTCTATAAAAAAATCATATCTCCATAAATAACAATTAATGATATACTCTTTTCATTTATGGACTCTATATGGAATTTCAACGCTTTATAAAAACTGTGACCACAGCTGCCATACTTTTTCTTTCCTTCCTTTTTTCTAACACAGATAATGAAGACCTTAATATAAATTTCCCTTCTGTTTCAGCAAAAGAGCTCATAAAATTCATTGCTAAAATGACCGATGCAAATTTTATCTATAATCAGGACACACTCGATTTTAATGTCAGCTTTATCATTGCGGATGCTAAAAATAAAAAAGATCTTCTAGAAGCATTTATAAAATCCCTGCAACAAAGAGGCTTCATCATCAACCACCAAAACAACTACTACATTATTAAAAGAATAGAAGAAGATGATGATAAATCAATTGCTACTATTGAATACGATGTGTCTCCTTCCATTGAAGAGACTGCTTTTAAGGTCTATAAGCTTCAGTATCATAGTGGAGCTGAAATTCTAGAAGCTCTTAAGAATATTTCAGATAATGGCAAGGAATATCTCACTAATGCAGTTAGCTCAATGCAGTGGATTCCATCAACTAATACACTCTTCTTTTCTGGTACAGAAAAAGCCCTTTCAAAACTCTCTTCTCTCATTGAAAAACTCGATACTCCACTTAGGCAAGTATTTATCGAAGTACTTGTTATTGAAACTAGCATGAATAATAGTCTTGATTTTGGACTTAGGTGGTCTTCTACTAATCAACTCTCACCAAATCTAAAACTTCAAACAAATCATCAAGACCCCTCTCATAATGATGCGCTCATTCCTCAAAATAATCGAGGATTTGATTTAGGTATTATTGGGGATATTATCTCCCATAAAAATAAGAGTTTTTCAACCCTCTCATCACTCATCTCCTGGCTCCAGCTTGAGCAGACAAGCTCTATTGTTCTCACACAAAAGATCATTACTCAAGAAAATAAAACATCCAAAATCTTTGTTGGTGACAACATCCCCTTTACAGGCTCAATCGTTCAAGATCAAAATAAAAATAGCTTTTCGACAGCAAGCCTAGAATATAAGGATATCGGAGTAAGTTTAAATCTAATGCCAATGATCGGTGAAAATAATATCATCACCCTCGATATCTCTGAAGAGATCACTGAGGCTAGAGAAAATGCTTTTAACGAAAAAGGTTATATCCAGGGCATTCAAACAACAAAAACAAATATGACAACATCAGTCCATGTACCTGATGATCACTTTTTGATTCTTTCTGGGATGACAAGAAATGCAAAACAAACACAAAAGTCAAAAGCACCCTGCCTTGGAGGGCTTCCATTTATTGCTAACCTATTTAACGATACCAAGAAAAAGCAGGAAAAAAGTAATATCTTAATCTTTGTAAAACCACATATTATTAATTCCTATGCTGAATATCAACTTATATCAAAAAAACACCATATTTCTGGTCCTAGCTCCTAAGGCAAATTAGATAGCGCAAATAAAGCTCCTTCTGAAGTTGATTAAGCTCTTTACAGGCGTCTAGAAGAGCAAGTAATTTATCTGCATCCTCTTCATCGCTTCCTTCACATTTGATATCAATAGCATCAATTGCTGCCGATATATCGAGAGAGATAGCTGTAAAACCATTAAATAATGACCCTATACCCCTTTTTAGTATAGGAAATCCCGCAAATGATCTTCCCTGAAATGAACCAAAGAGATCCTCTAGAGGATCAGCCATCAGTGATTCCAAAACCTCCTGACATAAACCTAGCTCTCGAGGGGAAACTTCTGCATAATCTATACCTGATAGTGCCCAATCAGTATGTTGAGTTAATGGTAGATTATCAATTGTGGTCATAATTTACTGCTTTTTTCAGACAAGTATATCTTATGTTGCATTTTTTCCATAGTAACACTCCAAGAAATGCAATAATGACTGTCAACCAGTTCATTAGATAACACACATCAATTAGTGACAAAACACTTGCTTGCTTGGATATTTCCAATCCAAGGACCTCTCTTGACTGTTCCAAGGAAAGTGAATATGATGACATTACCCTTAAAAAACTTACCGCCTCTGGATTAAATAGATTAATCTTATCTACCATATGAGAATGGTGTAAAACCATCCGTCTCATATATAATGCAGTCACAAGAGATGTTACTATCCCTGAAATAAGACTTCGCGCAAAATGAAACATGCTCATTGCGCTAGCCATTTCTTTAGCTTGTAGCTCTAGAGCAGCAAGGCCAAAAAGGGGAACAATCCATAAAGCAACTCCTATCCCATAGAGCAACCTAGAAAAAAAAATCTGATAAAATCCTACCTGAGGTGTGAATTGCATAACATATAGGTTCACAAAAAAAATTACGATTGTGCTAGCGAGAACAAAATGCAAATGGAAGCCTTTGGCTAAAAACCTTGAAATTACATAACCCAAAAGTACTGGAAATAAGCCAAAAGGAGCAACTGCAAGTCCAGCAATTAAAGCTGTATATCCCATTTGAGTTTGTAACCATAAGGGGAAAATTACAATAAAGCCCATATACTGCCCATACAAAAATATTAGAACCAACATACTTAGGAAATAGGTAGGACGCTTCAATAGTCCAAGATCAAATAATGATCGCTTATAATGAAGATTCCATAAAAAAAAATAAACAAAGGCCACCCCTGCAATAATTGCTAGCGTATTAGTTTTTACTGAAAGAAACCAATTCCACTGCTCCCCTCTGTTCAACATTAATTGTAAAGTGATAACGCCAATACAAAGCAAAATAAATGAAACATAGTCTAATCGTGCTTTCTCCTTACTAGAAGGTACTTTTCTTAGCAGTACTCCTAAGATAAATAAACAGAAAATACCTGTAGGTACATTTACAAGAAATGCCCAATGCCATGTAAAATACACACAAAAATATCCTCCAATAATCGGACCTAAGACGGGTGCAACCAGAACAACTATAGAAAAAATCCCCATCATAATATGAACTCTTTCCTTTGGATGTATTTGCGTAAAGTAGCTATTTCCTAGAGGAAACATAGGTCCTGCTGCAAATCCCTGAAAAAATCTAAATAAAATTAACTCTTCCATTGACGTGGAAATACCACAAAGAAAAGAAAAGAGAGTAAAAAAAAGTAGAGCGACAATAAATGTAATATACTGCCCAAAGTTCTTTGCAAGCCAACCCCCAATTGAAATCGATAGTGCAACACCAATAGCAAAAGAAGTTATAACATTTGTTGATTGCTCGGGAGTAGATGCCAGATCACCTGAAATATAAGGCAAACAGACATTAGCAACAGTTAAATCTAGGACAAGCATAAAAATTGTCAGTGGCAAAACTATACTAACAATTAAAAGTTCTCTAGAAGTGAAGGCCGCTTTATTCATAATCAAAGGTTATATTTTGCAAATCATAAGAAACTGTTAAATCAACAGGTGCATTCTCCTTCATTATCCATTCTATAATTGCTCTTAAACCTACCTGTTCCTCTTGAAAAAGGTCTGTCTTATCAATCTTTACTTCATGCTCAAAATTGCATTCAGATATACAATCAAGAGACTCTGAGATATCTATATTAACATTCATAGAAAGGCCAAGACGCAGTGGATGCTCTTTTAACTGATATTGCTGAAAAAGAATACGTACAGGTACTCGTTGTACAATCTTAATCCAATTACCAGTAGCATTCTGAGGTGGTAGCGCTGAAAAAATAGCTCCACTGCCTCCTGCTATGCCTATTACTCTCCCATTATATACAACTTTATCCCCATACATATCTGAGGTCATTTTTACGCTCTGACCCACTTTAATCTTTCCAAGCTGACTTTCCTTAAAGTTCGCATCAACCCATAACTGTGTCAACGGTGTAATGGCAAAAATAGGCATGCTTGGTGAAATAAATTCTCCTACCTCTACATTTTTCTCCGCAATAATACCTGAGGCTGGTGCATATACTTTTGTTCTATATAAATTTACATAAGCTCTTTTTACTTTTTCAACTGCAGATAAGGTATCTGGATGAGTATAAACAGAGCTATTTTGCACCTTTGAATAAGCACTTATCAACCTAGAATGTAATGCTCTTAGGTCCTCTTTTGCCGCACTGTAATCGCTTTCTCGTTGAACAAATTCCTCTCTTGGAATAGCTCCAGAATCAACAACTGCTTCTGCATCTTTAAATAACTGAAAGCGTGTTTCAAGATCTATTTTTTCTCTTTCAAATTCAGCATAAATTCGATTTACTTCCTCAAATAAACTCACCACACGTCTTAATTCTGTAGCAAGAAAGGCCTTTGATTCCTCATAAGTAATTTTATAATCAGTATCATTAATCTCAAGAAGAAGATCTCCTTCTTTAACACTCATTGTATCTATAAGGCGAAGTTTCTTAACGCTACCTGTCACTTGAGGAGTTACACGAATCATGTTTCCCTGAACATATGCATCTGAAGTTGTCACATGATATCTAGCAAAAGAGATCCAATAGAAAAAAAAAATAATTCCAA
>CACLRR010000025.1 GCA_902609415.1 uncultured Chlamydiae bacterium | reverse complement strand
TGACAACAAAAGAGATCTTATTCACATATGTTCTAAAAAACCCCTATATTTGGCTTCTAGGGATTGCCTATTTCTTTATTTATGTAGTGAGAACAGCCATTAATGATTGGGGGCTATTATATCTATATGAGGAGAAGGGGCTGTCCTTGATCGTTGCAAGTGCGTCCATTTTTTGTTTTGAGCTAGGTGGTTTTTTTGGTGGTTTTGCAGCGGGAAGAATTTCAGATAAAATATTTAAAGGAGATAGGGCACCTGTTAATTTGATATTTACGTTATCTCTTTTGATTATGATTGCGGGATTTGGTCTTATTCCTTCTCTAGGGGTTGTAGGGCTTTCAATTTTTATGTTTTTGATAGGGTTTATGGTTTTTGGACCGCAGATGCTTATTGGAGTTGCAGCAGCAGAACGCTCTCATAAAAAAGCTGCCGGAACAGCAACAGGGTTTGTTGGCTGTTTTGCATATATAGGAGCTGCTGTGGCTGGCTTTCCCCTAGGTAAGATAGCAGAAGATTATGGCTGGGTGATCTTTTTTGGAATTTTAACATTGTGTTCTTTGCTTTCACTTTTTGCTCTTTTGCCTTTATTAAAAAGGAAGAGGGCTGTTGCGGGTTAGAATTTATCTATTGATTTAGTCTCTTTCTTGCTAAAATATTTTTCATATGACCTATATACCACTTCACCTTCATTCCCAATTTTCTATTCTTGATTCTACCATCTCTTTAAAAAAATTAGTTGATAGGGTTAAAAGAGATGGACTCAACCAAATAGCGCTTACAGATTTTGGTAACATGTATGGTGCTGTTGATTTTTATAAGGCTTGTGTCCAGGAGGATGTAAAGCCTATTATTGGGATTGAGCTCATGCTTTCCCATGGCGCATGCGATGAAAAAAAACGTGTATATGGTCAGCAAAATGGCTATCCAATCCTTCTGCTTGCTAAGAATAATACTGGTTACCACAATTTATGTAGGTTGTCATCATTGGCATTTACAAAAGGATTCTACTATTTTCCTAGAATTGACAAAGAGCTCTTAGAGCAATATAAAGAAGGCCTTATTTGTCTTTCGGGACCACATACAAGTCTACTTTCTTCAAGGATATTAACAGGGAGTGAGGAGGAAATAGATTTAGAGATTCAGTTTTTCCAACGACTTTTTGGTGGGGATTTTTTCATCGAAATACAGCGACATACAATGAGTGAAGAGAGGTTGAAAAAAGGTGGAATCTACGATGAAACATGGCTCCTACAGAAATACCAGGATGTGATTAAAAAGCAGGAAATTATTGTTGAAAGGAGCAAGGCCTTAAGTATAAAACATGGTGTGCCTACTGTAGTGACTAATGATGTTAAGTATTTAGATGCTGAAGATTGGAAGGCGCACGAGATTTTAATGAATGTTCAATCAGGAGAGCCTTGCGAAATATTAGTGCAGACAGCAAATCGTTTTGCGGCTCATCGTGAAAAGAACCCCAAACGTTCTGTTATGCATTCTCATGAGCTATATTTTAAAACAGAAGATCAGATGCGCGCATTATTTAGTGACAGTATTGAGTCAATAGAAATTAGTGAGACAATTGCAAATCAATGCTCTGTTCATTTTGATTTCGACAAGAAGTTTTATCCAGTATTTATCCCACCAGAGTTAGAAAAAACAGAATATACTGAGGAGGAAAGACAGAGTAAGGTGCGAAGTCACCTAAGGGAGTTGTGCGAACGAGCTGTTAGAAATCGATATACTAATGAGCGATTAAAAGCTGTGGAAAAACAGTATGTTGATGAGGATCCTAATGAAGTTGTCAGAAAAAGACTAGAGTACGAGTTAGATGTAATTTGCTCTAAGGAGATGGCAGATTATCTTCTGATTGTTTATGATTTTATTGCTTGGGCTAAGAATAAAAAAATCCCTGTAGGCCCTGGAAGAGGTTCAGGTGCAGGCTCTATAGTCCTATACTTGCTTGGTATTACTGATATTGAGCCATTACGTTTTAATCTCTTTTTTGAAAGATTTATTAATCCAGAAAGACTTTCCTATCCAGATATCGATGTAGATATTTGTATGGAACGTAGAGCTGAAGTGATTGAATATACACTTGAAAAGTATGGGAAGGATAAGGTTGCCCAGATTATCACTTTTGGAACAATGAAAGCAAAAATGGCAGTAAAGGATGTTGGTAGAGTTTTGAGTGTGCCTTTGAAAAAGGTGGCTGATATTGCAAAGCTTATTCCAGATGATCTTGATATTACATTAGATAAGGCAATAACAGATGATTTAGATTTTAAAACGTTATATGATATTGATGAGGAAGCAAGGAGAGTTATTGATCTAGCTAGAATTGTTGAAGGCTCCATTAGGAATACGGGTATTCATGCTGCAGGTGTTATTATAAGTGGTATCGCTCTTACAGAACTTATCCCTGTCTGTAATACAAAAGCTTCCGATGGTTTAGTAACACAGTATTCAATGAAGCCTGTAGAGCAAGTGGGTATGTTAAAAATTGACTTTCTGGGCTTAAAGACTCTCACGACGATTCAAAAAGCTGTAGATGCTATTAAGAGGGATAAGGCCATTGAAATAGACTGGGTGAATCTTGATTATAATGATAAGCCAACTTTTTCTTTATTAAATCAAGGTCGTACTACGGGGATTTTCCAGTTAGAGTCTAAGGGGATGCAAGAGCTTGCTAAAAAATTACATATTGATCTCTTTGAAGAGATTATAGCCGTTACAGCACTTTATCGACCTGGGCCAATGGGGATGATTCCTTCATTTATTGCAAGAAAACATGGTACAGAAAAGATCAAATATGATCATGAATGGATTGCTCCTATTTTATCGGAGACATATGGAATCATGGTATACCAGGAGCAGGTAATGCAGATTGCTTCTAAGCTTGCAAACTATTCTTTGGGAGAAGGTGATGTATTACGTAGGGCAATGGGAAAGAAAGACCATGATGTAATGAAAAAAGAGAGGATGAAATTTAGCAATGGTGCTGAAGAATTAGGTATTGAAAAATCCCTTGCAATGGCGGTATTTGATAAGGTAGAGAAATTTGCTTCCTATGGATTTAATAAGTCTCACGCTACAGCATATGGTTATTTAAGTTATGTAACTGCATATCTTAAGGCAAATTTTCCAAGAGAGTGGCTTTCTGCTTTAATGACTGTAGATATAGATGATTTATCGAAGATTTCTAAGCATATAAGAGAGTGTCAGTTAATGGATATTGCTATTTTGCCTCCACATATTAATGATTCTATTTCGCATTTTGTGGCAGTTAAAGAAGGAATACGTTTTGGCTTATCTGCAATTAAGGGTGTTGGAGAAGGAGCTATTGAATCGATTATTGAGGAGCGCAAGAACGGTGCATTTGTCTCTTTGTTTGAATTTTTACAGAGGACAGATTCGACAAAGGTGGGTAAGAAGGTTGTAGAAGTCCTTATTTTGGCGGGGGCCTTTGATTTTACAGGGTATGCAAGAAAAGGTGCTCAGGGTTTATTGGATCGAATATATGATCCGATAGCAAAAGAGAAAAAGGAGAAGAGTAAGGGTGTTATGGATCTGTTTTCTGAAGGTGAGACAGATGAAAAAAGTTATATTAATGAAAGCGATAGAGTATATGAAGAAATGGAAAAATCTGTATTACTATCAAAGGAAAAAGAGTTAATTGGATTTTATGTTACGGCGCATCCCCTTGATGAATATAAGGAGGCGATTAAAAAATATAAGATAGATTTGCTTTCTAAAATTGAGGATTTAAGAGATCAGAGTGTTATTAAGGTTGCTGTTATTTTAGAGGATTTTCAAGTGCGTGTAACAAATAAGGCGCAGAGAAAATTTGCTTTTTTAAAAATTAGTGATGGTATTATTAGCTATGAAGTGCCGATGTGGCCAGAGCTTTTTGAAGAAAAATCTGAGTTGCTTGAGGATAATCAGTTGCTCTTTGCGATTATGGTGGTGGAAAAAAAAGAGGAAGGTGTTAAACTTCAGTGTAAATGGTTAGAGGATTTATCGAACTTATCTAATTATAAGTTAGAAGAGATAGATGCGAAAGTGAAGGATGTAAAGAAATATTTACATAGAGATCAGAAAAATAAAAAAAATATGGGACAGCAGGCTGTGGAGGAAGTAATTGAGCCACTTAAATTAGAAACAGACATTGATCAGATCACCATGAAAGATATTTTACAATTAAAGAAACTTTTACGTACGTACCCTGGGAAACGTGCTGTTGAATTGAGCTTTAAGTCCACTGAAGGCACTATTGCTAGGATTAATATAGAAGATCGTGGTGGTGTAGAGGTAGAAAAAAATATTGAGGAGCGGTTAAAGGTCCTTCCATATTTAAAATTGTTAAAATAAATTACACAAGAGAAGAAAGATGAAAAAAGTAAATTTATATATGCTAAGTACAGTTGTTATGATTTTGACTGTAGGCTTCTGTTATGGAGCAGGTGTTACAGTAAGAAATGATCATCATGATTTAGTTGAAGCCATTGAGATGAAGGATTGGCAGGTTGCAGCTGAAATAGCAAACAACCTTTGTCAGGAGGAAGCAGATAATGAAATAGCTAGTGATACATATTTTTATCTTGGAGTAGCTAATTATCACCTTCAACATTATGAATTTGCTAATAAAAATTTTACTACCTACATGCTCAGACCTGAAGAGAATAAGGAATTTATTGATCTTGTTATTGAATATAAATTCAGTATTGCAGAGAAAATTACAGGAAGTGAAAAGACACATCTTTATGGTATTAAACAGTTGCCTCGTCTTCAAAATGGCTATGAATTAGGACTAAAAATTTATAGTGAAGTGATAACAATGGAGCCTTGGGGAGAATATGCGGCTAAATCTTATTTAGCGATGGGGGGCGTGTATAAGGAGATGAGTAATTTTCCTAAAGCACTTGAGCAGTACCAGTCATTAATAAGATTGTTTCCAAGACACGAGTGTGGGGCTAGAGCATATTTAGGGATAAGTGAGATTTATAGGGAGAAAATGAGGGGTAAGTATTTGGATACACATCTTTTGGAGCTAGTGCGCCAAAATGCTGAAGAATTTGCCAAAAGCTATCCGCGCGATCCCCTTCTTAAGGAAGTAAGAAAGCAATTAATTACTATTGAGGATATGTTTGCAAAGGATCTATTTTCTTCTTCAGAATATTTTTATAAGAAGAACAAGCTAGAGGCTTCAGCACTCTACTGTAGGGATATCCTAAGGAAATATCCGGACACAGAAACTGCAGAAAAAGCGCGCCAGCACTTAGCAGATATTAAACTAAATAGAACAAGCATTAATCAAGAAGCATCTGAGCAGATGAGTATTGCAGTTGAGAGCTAGGGCACTTGTTTTACTTGTTTTCTTTTGTTATTCCTGTGCGTATAGAGTCAATTCTGCTTTTAAAGATATGCAGGTAATGCTTAATATAGATGGCTTTAGAGAGGATACATCTCTTCTTTTTGAGCAGAAGTTGATCGAAAAATTAGCTGTAAATAATATTAAAGTTGGTAGTAGTAATTTTGATATGCGTGTTGAGGAGATAAGTGTTGGTATTGAGAATATAGGGTATTCTTTTGATAGTGAATTAGATAAAAGCGAAAGACTTGCAATGCTTTATCCTGATGAATTAAGAGAGTCTCTTAAATGTCGTTTTAGTATATATGACGAAAAGAAAAAAGAGTATCTCATAGAACCTGTGTTAATTGAGGTTTTTGTTGATGCTGATTTTTCTAATCCTACAGATCTTTCTGAATTGGAGTTCAATCTTGCGTCAAATAATAGCCTAATTTCTAGCCTTGAATTCTCTCTTGGACAATATTCTGATCGTCAGAATGCTATAATGTCTCTAAAGAATCCATTGTATAAAAAGCTTGTAGAAGAGATTATGGATTTGATGGAGCTGAGAGTAGGGCATGGAGGAGAGTAAGACTTTTTTAGTTAGTTTAAGTTCTCTAGATCAGATAGTGATGTGGAGTTTAAATCTTATGACTGCTTGGAAAATTGAAACAAGAGAACAGAGTCGTATCCATCTGATATTAGAAGAGGCTTTTATAAATATATATAAGTATGGAAAATGTCAAAACACTGAACTTTTAATTACAATGATCAAGGAAAAGGAACATTTGGTGATTAAAATTGAGGATGTTGGGATACCATTTAACATTGTAGAGTTCCAAGGTGATCCACAAATAGATCAGCCAGTAAGCACAAGAAGGATTGGTGGCCTCGGGGTCTTTTTTATTAAAGAGCTTTTGGATAAGGTTGACTATAAAAGAGTTGAAAACAAAAACATCACCTTACTTTATAAATTGTTATAGGTTTTATTTAGAAACATCGAATTAATCAGATCTTCCTTTAGTCATAGAGGCGATTTCTTCTTCTGTATCGATCACCTCTGTAAGGAAGTATCTAAGAACTTTGAGCACATATTTCGGATTATTATAAGTTCCCGATGTAGAAAATGCTAGTTCTAAGTGAGGTGTGTCTTCATTGATAAGTGAAATTAGGGTAATAGTTGTAGGTATGTCATTGATCACCTTAGGCACTATCCATACAACGAACTGATTATTAAAGAGAGTAACTTTTTCTTTAGTTTCTACCACATGAAAGTAAAAAGGGAACTGTTTTTGAATATCCTGTTCTTCTTCGTCAGTTCGATGAAGAAGATCACAATTATTCAGAAATTCAATGTTGATCTCAATAATTCCATCCTGTAACCACCTTGAAAGGTCACCCATGTATTTACTATAGATTTTTTCCAATCTTTCAGGTTTTAGCATGACTTCTCCATTATCCAATTCTTATTATTTAGGGAGCATGAGAAGTGTAGACATTTCCGTCTAGAAACATGGGCCCTTGTATTGGTTAATAAATAGTTTTTTAGTTTATTGAAAGTCTTTTTTCTTATGTTGGATTTTTAGGCTATATGCTAGTCTGAATTTATTGATTTTGGGTTAACTATTGAGACCATTATTTCTTTTTATTTTTTTTATTGTTAGAGCATACACATTAGATGTTCAGATTGATACACCTTATGCAGTGTTAATGGATCGTACAAGTGGAAAGGTTTTATTTAGTAAGAGGGGTGAACAAAGAGTTTATCCTGCTAGTACAACTAAAATTGCAACTGTATCTTTTGTCTTAATGAATTTGACTAGTGATCAACTTAATGAAATAGTTTCTATTCACAGAGATTGTTTAGAATCTGCTGAGGATCATTATAAGGAGGAGCTAGGGTATACACTTCCTTCATATTTTTTAGAACCTGATGGTTCAACAATTTATCTAAGGCCAGGAGAAAGAATTTATAGAAAAGATTTATTATATGGAGCGATGCTTAATTCTGGAAATGATGCAGCAAATGCTATTGCATATGGTCTTTGGGGAAGTATAGATGAATTTATGAATCGACTTAATGCTTATCTACTATCAATTGGTTGTACTAATACTCACTTTAGTAATCCACATGGCTTGTACCATCCAAGTCACTATACTACCGCAAAAGATTTAGCCTTGATTACAAGAGCTGCATTGAATAATGATTATTTTTCATCGATCTGTAGTTGTATTAAATATGAAAGAGTCCGCGAAAAGGGTATAAGGTCTAGATCCTACCACCAGCATAATGCATTGTTACTTGAAGGTGCTAATTATTACCATCTAGCTGAAGGATGCAAGACTGGGTATATTAGAAAAGCTGGTTATTGTCTTTCTGCAAATGCATCAAATGGCACAAGAGATTTAATAGCTGTTTTATTTAAATCTGCTGACTCTAAGACAAGGTATAGAGATGCAATTCGTCTATTTGAAGCTGCTTTTAATGAAAAGAAGAAAACTCGGATCCTAGTCAACCATGAGGATCAAACATTTATATACTCAAATGAACTGTTAAGGCGTGATTTGATAGCAGAATTAGATGATGATGTGATTGTAGAGTTTTATCCCTCCGAAGAAGCAGATTATGCTCTAGATATTGATTGGTGCATTAATGAATATCCAATTAAACAGGGTAGATTTGTTGGGAATTTAATCGTAAGCAATGATAGTGAAATAACTAAATACCCGCTTTATGCTACATCAACAGTGCGCATAAAGTTAAGCTACCTGATGATGAGACACATAAAAGGCAATATTCACTTTTATCTCCTAGGAATAATATTATTACCAATTGCTATTTTTTTCCGAAGAGTAAGATGATGTATTGCAGAGTGAAAATAGCTTTAGGTATTGACTCAGGCTTAGTTCAGCAGGTCGTGATTTTTCTGTAAAACCGAGGCTATTTAAAATAGATTCGAGATCATCATGATCTATTGTATTTCTTAGCATTTTTCTTTTCTTTTGAAATATCTTTTGAATAAAGGCAAAAAATGCATTTTCGGTATTTTTGGGAAGTATGGAAGGAATGGGGGTAAGTCTGATGATAGATGAATGGATTTTTGGTTTTGGATAGAAGCAGTGGGGTGATACTTGAAAGAGCACTTCTTTTTTGAAGTGATACGAAGTAAAGATCGTTAATGGGCTATAGTTTTTTGTGTTGGGTTTGCCAATGAGTCTTAATGCATAGTCCTTTTCTACCATAAGGATAATTGAGGAGAAGAGGTTTTTATATTTAGCTAATTTCTGCAGTACGGGTGAGGATATATGATATGGAAGGTTACTAATGACCTTGATTTTATTATTATTTGTTATGAGTTTATGAAAATCAAAGTCAAGAATATCTTCATTATAGATGGTAGGATTTTTATTAGAGAAAGTGTGAGGGAGAAGTAGAGCAAGCTGAGTATCCTTTTCTACAACAGTGAGATTAACTTTCTTTTCAAGGAGTCTATGTGTTAGAGCTCCGGCGCCTGGTCCAATTTCTAGGACCTGTTCGCCTTTTTCTACTTCGAGGGAATCAGTGATTTTGTTTACAATATTTTGATCAATTAGAAAGTTTTGGGAGAGATTTTTTTTTGGCCTAATTTTATTATGTTTAAAGAATAGAAGCAGTTCTGAGATTTTTGAAGGATTCACTGAATGATAAGATTAATTAGTATGTTGTAAATGGAATGAACTTTTCTTTTTCAAGTTCTTTAAGTTGTTTTTCATCGAAGAAGAATTCTTGTTTTAGCCGGGAGATGTATTGGGTCATCTCTTGATTAGAGATATTCTCGAATAATGAGTTCTTGATAGTAGTTTGCAGCTCCTCAAAGGTAGGAATAGTACCTGTTGTTTCATCTAGAAGTTGGTAGTACCTAATTGTTTTACCGTATTTTTCTGAATCCTGACTGATGGGATCGCTGATAGATAGTTTTTTTAATGAAGAAAGTGCTTTTAATCTGTTTTCAGACAGGTCATTTTTCTTAGTTGTTACAGGTTCTGAAATAGTAAAGGAAACATTTTCTGGAAGGGTAGTTGATGCCTTAAGAAGATCTGTTAGTTGAGTTAGTTCTGTTAGCTGAGTTAGTTTTTCTATTTGGTTAATTGTCATTAGACTTTTAAGCTTCTCAGATAGTGCATTTGCTTCTTCTGGCTCATTTGCTCTAATGGTTATGTACTGGTAGGTAATTTCTTTATTTTCTTCTAGTGATTGTTTGTACTGAGCATATGTGTTTTTAATGATGCTGGGGGTTAGTTGCTGATGAGTTTTACTATAGACACGGTGCCATGACATACCGTTTACTACTAGGTCTTCATAGATGATTGCTTTTGCTTCTTCGAGATTTAGATTGCATTTTGAAAGAATAGCTAGGGGGGATAGGCCAAATCGTTCTTTAAGCTGTTCATTTACATCACAGTCGGAGATCACTATTTTTAATTTTTTACCTTCAGCCGCGATTAGTTTGTTATTAATCATATTATTGAGCATTGGTGCCCAATTTTGAAGGTAATACATATATTTATTTTCGAGATTATTGAGGATATCAGGATTAGATTCAGCAATGGATAGATCAAGTCTTTTCTGAAGGTCTAGTACAGATATAGTCTCTGTATGGACTCTAGCTAGTAGGCGATTTTCAGTCTTAATGCCATGAATTCTACCATTCGCAGAGAGGTTAGTATTGAAGATTAGTGCTACTAATAGCGGTATAAAAAATATTTTCCTCATGATGAAATAATAAATAACTCATGATTTTATGGCAACAGAATTGATGTACAGAGGCAAGAGGGTGGAATTCATAATTAATAATTATTTATTAACATTAATCTTTTTTAAATAATAAGATAAATGTTATGAGTTCGATATTACAATCTGGTGGTTGGGTATGCAATTTGGAAGATATATTATATTTCTACTGAGTAGAATTTTGATTAGCCTTGTATTTATTTTATTTGCTCTTTCTTCATTATTTAAGTGGGATGATGCCCTTCAGGATCTCAATAAGGTACTTAGTGAGTGGGAGTTTTTTGTTGGTTCTGCTGAAGTATTACAGGAGGCTATACAACTGATGTTAAACAATGTATCAATTGTATTAGGAATTTTAGTAGCACTTCAGTTACTAGGAGGATTTCTTGTTTTCTTTGGTTTAGCGGTTAGGTTAGGTTCATTGATTCTTCTGCTACATTTAATACCAGTAACTTTCCTCTTTCATCCATTTTGGTACTTGCAAGGAGCTGATCAGGCAAAGGAGCTTGTGCTTTTTATGAAGAATTGTATTGCAATTGGAGGGATACTAGCTCTTATGGTTGTCAGATCTAATCAACCAAGGAGAGGTTATAAGGTTGTTAAGGAAGGGAACTATGCAGATGATGAATAAGAGAGCAGATGACTCAGATAGTTTATTTCAGAGACCAGGTACACGATTGTTGCTTGTTCGAATCTTTCTTTTTATTAGCTCTTTTCTTCTTGTGGTATCGGCTCAACCAGATAGGTCAATTTTTGTTTGCCTACTTGCATCTTTTATTGGGTATGCCCTTTGTTTTTATCTTATTGTTCAGTATGACAAAAGGTTCACAAGGTTTGTAGTAGGATTTAGTTGGTTTCTTTCTGTACAGCTAGTTCAGTTGAATTGGCTTGCAACAACCTATTATCACGGTAAAGTGATTATACTGGTATATTTATTTATTGCTTCACTTATTGCCCTTCAGTTTGCTTTTCTTGTCGTCATAATACCATCACAAAGAAAATTGACGGTATTTAATTGCACTGTAATAAGTGTATTATGGTCTCTAGTTGAGTATTCTAGATTATATTATCTGTCTGGATTTCCTTTTAATAGTGTGGGCCTTCCCCTAAGTGCTATTCCTGCTTCAGGCCAGATAGCAACAGTTTTTGGTGTGTATGGTCTTTCTTTTTGGGTCATATTTATAAATCTCCTAGTCCTTAGAGCAATTCTTTTTAGAAATAAGATGCAGTTACTACTGACTATGGGGTTATTTATTGCCCCGATAATTGCTGGAAAGATGCATATATCATACCAATCAAAGAAGTTACAAGGTGCTGCGACCCTCGATGTAGCCTTAGTTCAGACTGGATTAATACAGGAGCAGAAA
>CACLRR010000024.1 GCA_902609415.1 uncultured Chlamydiae bacterium | reverse complement strand
TCCCCTGTTTCTTTAAAACCTGTATTATTTGTGCCTGAATAGAATCTTATGGGTTTATAATCCTCAACCATTAAGTTTAATTCAGTAGTGCCAGGCCTCTTGCCAGGAGTAAAAACAGCAAAAGCCTTTCGTGAAGGCGAGCGATTAATCCATCTTAAATCCTCCTCTAAAGTCTTTTGATTAATCGTTTCATATTCCTTTAACCTTATCTGCTCTATATAACTGTCATTATCAAACCATACATTTCCCTTAACACAAATATCTGAAAGATACCCCTCCATAACATTAAAGACGATAACGCCATCAGTAATGTCCTGCTCAGGACAAACAACAACAACAAAAGACTTCCCATACTCACCATAACAGCGGCTAATCTCTGTCTTAGCTTCATCCAATTTTTCCATAGTTAGCTTCTTGCCAATCATAGATTTTCGTATACGTTTAGAAAGATCGGCCTTCTGTGAATTCTTCAGCCCGGAATCACATCGATAAAAATAAACTGACCGGGTTGATCTATAAATATACTCAGGAGGGAATCCCTTGCCTTCGAGTATGATCACCCCCTTAATTTCAGGAAAAACATCTGTAGTTGTTGAACACTTTTGGAGATCAGATTCCCTAAGCTGTACCCTTTCCCCTCCATAAATAAAGGCAAGAGAAAGAACGCAGTAAAAAATTCCAGCTATAAACGTTTTCATCATCATTACAGCATACAAATATTTAGAATTTTACCAAATCAGAATATTCAATTGAGATAAACAGGTCAAACCATTATTCTGTCTTTTTTATAATCTAAATAAGCAAAGATAATGACAAAAAAAACTGTTCTTGCCTTCCTTTTTTCTTCAATACTACTCATTAAACTTAATGCCCTCGAAGAAGACCCCGCTATGCGCCAACTTCGTGAATGGATTGCTACTAAAAGAGCTATTACTGTTAAGCAACTGGGAGGAAACTTATCAATAAGTGGAGAAATACGAACAGACTTTGACTCTTCTAATCAGCTATTTAAAGGTGACAAAGTTATCGGAATTAACTCTCATACTCTGCAACCTGATAAAAATTTCAAGCTAACTCCCTCCCTCATTTTTGACTATAAAACAGATAATACCTGGGGAACAATAAAATTTAAATTTCCTAATAATATGAGTATTGAGGATGGATCATCAAATAAAGTCAAATTGGATAAGGCCTTCTTAGGAATGAGGCCGCTTTCAGGTGATTCATATACCCTTAATCTTGAAATTGGAAGACAGAAACTTAATAGAATGTTCGATTCTAAAATCGAATTTGGCTCACTTTTTGATGGAGCACTTCTCCAGCTTAGCTACGTGCAAACAGATATAGGAGATGTTGGATTTAAAACAGGTGCATTTATTATCAATAGAGCTAAACAATATTATGGCTATGTTTTTGAGGCCTCTCTTCTAGATATTGCAAATACAGGCCTCTATACAAAATACTCCATTATTACCTGGGATACATTGAAATTAGGATCTTATAGCTTTATAAATTCACAGGTAATACTAGGCTATACTTTTATCATGCCAAGACTTGAACAGACATCCACCCTTTATTCTGGATTTCTAATCAATACCAAACAACAAAATGACCGCCTAGGAGGTTATCTTGGCCTTTCAATTGGCAAGGTCAGAAAAAAAGGGGATTATGCTTTTGATATCAACTACCAGTGGGTAGAAAAAAATGCTATTTATTCTAAAGATATTTCAGGTATTGGCAAAGGAATTACAACCTTTAATAACATAAATAGTATAAATGCAAATTATCAAGGATTCTCTCTCCAATTCCTCTATCTTCTTTCTCCAAATGTGACCATCTCTCAAAGCTATGCACAATCTAAAACATATAAAACCTCAGATAATGATGATTTCAAGTTTAAAAAGTACCAGTTATCTTTCATCTATGCATTCTAGCTCTCCTATTTTCTAAAGAAAGTACATACAAAAGCTCACAAAGAATGTATAGCAGGCCTATACAACCTAGAGTTGGCTATTAAAATCTAAAAATAAGGCCTAATAAGAATTAGGATTGCTAGAATGAAGCTGATAGGTTATCTGCTTTCTTTTCAGAGAACCTTCTGTAAAACCCCCAAAGTGGGTTTCATGCTTTTGTATTAGATACTGAATAGAATAGTCTTTGTCTTCTTGCAACATTTTCATTGTTCTTGATTTAAAAAACTTCCTAGTAACTTCCTTTGAAGAAAAAGCAATGATAGAATCAAAAGAAGCACACTTTCTCTGCCTCTTCTTTAGAGCTGTTCTAAAATGAATAAATTCTTCAATTATCTGTTTCTTTTCAGAAAAATAATAAATCTCAACATTACCAAATAACCTAAAAATAAAATCGAGCCCACCTCTTTTTTCCTTAAAATAGAAAAGATGCCCTTTTGTTGTTTGTGCAAACAAAAGAAAGAGATTCATCCATGAAACAAAGGGCATGAGGACAATAGATCTCTTCTTTTTATTATCAAATGGCTTACCAATAAAATAGGTGTCATAAAATCTTCTACACAAACATCTAGCAACAAAATAAAAAAATTCAGAAGCCAAGGTTTTTTGCATTAAAAAAAAGACTATAATATTTATAACACCCATCAAAAATATAGCATGCGCCGCACTTAAACCAAGAACAGAGGAGAAAATAAATAGACATAAAGGAACAAAAAGCAAGAAAAGAAAACTTAAACCATTAGAGGCTGCAAAAATTTGCCCCCTTCTATTTGCCTCACTTTCAGATTGAATATAAGACTCAAGAGGCACAACAAACATACCCCCAAAAATCCCAGATAATCCTAAAAGGATAATCACAGAAGCTAGAGAATGAGAAACAAAAAATATAACAAGTAATAAGAATGACAAAAGTGCTAATGCACACAAGGATAAACCCACTTCTACACGTTTTTTACATAACTTACCCGAAATAAAAGCCCCCACAGCAATTCCTACTGCAACAACTAAAAATAGGTACCCCCCTTTCACCTCATCTAACCCTAAAGATTCCATAGCAAAAGGAATCATATTAAGTTGCAAAAAACCTCCTACAAAAAGAAAAAATGCAGAGCCAATAACAGCTACTAATAAATCAGGCCTTACTTTGCAGGAATATAGTGTTTTATATGTCTGTTTAATAAAAAATCTACTGTAATCTCCAGCTGACTTTCTTGCTTCTGTATGGGGTATAAAAAGACTCGATGCAAATCCAATCAGCGAAAAAATAAAACAAACAAGGGCTACAAGTAAAAAATTCTTATGAAAAATATCTGTTAAAAATGAAGCTAAAAATGTACCAACAATTATTGCTAAATAAGTAGAAGAGGTCAGCAAGCTATTTGCCTTTGTAATCTTATCTCTTCCTACCAACTCTGGCACTATACTGTATTTAGATGGACCAAAAAGAGCACTTTGGAGAGAGAGCATCCCGACAAGAACATAAGTAGGCCACACAAGCTGAAAATAAAAAACAAAAAAACTATATCCTATAATTGCTATTTCAAATGCCTTAAATCCCACAATCAGCTTCTGCTTACTATAGGAGTCCGCTAAAATCCCTCCAGAGGATGAAAAAAAAAGAAAAGGTAATACAAAAACTACTCCAATCCAAAAGAGAATTGTATGAGAAGCACTAACTCCAAGCTTATCGATTAAAAAATATATACTGAGAAACTTAAAAAGGTTATCATTCAAAGCTCCAAGTAACTGTGTAACATTCAAAAAACCGATAGGATGACGAGAGACAAACCCTGTTCCCTTATTCAGACTAAAAGTTCTTTTTTTTCTAATTTTACTTGTCAGCATATTTTTTTTCTTTTTCCTTATTTTACAACGAAGTGTAAAAAATGGTAACCGCTAAATTCGATTTTTCCTCTAAGGGAACACAAAATCTTAAAACTATAGCAAGCAATAGTTTAAATTCCTTATCAAATGCTCTCTTTGCTCAAATACACAGCTCAAAAAAAGATATACTCTATAAAAATTTAATAGCAATACCAAATAAAAAAATTAAAAACTTTGTTAAGAATTGTTTTATTCATGACTTATCTATAGATATTTTTACAAACCTGCACTTCTCTTCTCTTCTGGAAGCGCTTCTTTCCCTAGCAAATCAAGTCACACCCTCTCTTCTTCTAAAACCCAATAGACACATCACCTATCTTCATATCCTTCACCTTCTAAAAAAGAGACAAAATGACCTTTCTATACACTCCCTAGCCCTCGAATTAAATCACCTCATCCATCAAGATCCAATCGAAAAAAAGAGCTCACCTTATGATACTCTTCTTAATGAAATTTCTATGTCATACCCTCTAATTACAACAATTGCTACACTACTAGACTCTATCAAGGAAGATACTTTAACTAATTTCTCTCTCCATATTTTCGCTCCTTTCTCCCTTGCCCCAATCTACAAAAAATTAATTCTCCATCTATCTAACTTTATTCCTACAACACTTTACTTCCTAACACCTACAAAAATGTTTTGGACAGACTTACTCTCACCCTCAGAAATACATTATGTTAAAAAGCATGCACTACACAAAGGTGTTACAACTAAAGAAATCACTGCTTTTTCTCAAACAGCACATCAATCACACAATATTCTATCTTCGTTTGGAAAAACAGGAAAGGACCTATTCTCTAACCTCTTTTTATATGGGAACGCCCCTCTAGAATCATTTGAAGATCAGCCGCCTTCATCTCTTCTTGAACATATCCAATATCACCTCCTTCACCAGTCAATAAGCCCTCTACCTATTACCAGAACCTCATCCATTTCGTCATTTTCCGCCCCCTCAAAACGAGATGAGATTCAAACGCTATACGCTCATATTACAGAACTACTTACACACGATATGAAGCCTAGCGACATCCTAGTGCTAGCTCCTAATATCAATGATTATGCTCCCTTCATCGAATCAATATTCTCATGCAAACACAGCTTTCAAATCTTTGATGTTTCAAATCACTATAATATAGATAGCTCTCTTCTTCTTCTTCTTAACCTTATTAAGGAGCAATTCTCTATTGATGCTCTATTTTCACTTCTATCTCACCCTCAATTTAATCTTCCCTTTGAAATCAATATAAAACAACTCAGCTCCCTAAAAAAAATCCTTCAAGAAAAAAAATTCTCCTGGGGTTTTGACTCCCATTTCAAAAAAAAGACTCTAAAAGCTAAAAGTGATGACAGCTACAAATCCTGGCAAGACACGATGGATGAAATTCTCGAAGAAGCAGCCTATTCAACATCTATTCTTTCTCTTAATGATGTTACAGTTTTTGGTTCTCTAATGCTTCTTGTTCAAAATCTCTTCCACCAATGTGAAAAAATAGAATCTCAACTTAAGACAATAACCACATGGATCAAAGACTATAAGAATCTAATCTCTACATTTCTTATTCCAAACAAGGAAACCGAGCAATTTATCGAGTATCTTCTCTCTCTTAAACCCCTCCATATAAACCTTCCAGACGCTTTATTTTCTTATGGGGATATTTCTACTATTCTCGAACAGTTTTTTCAACAAAACAGAAAAAGTATCAAAAATCGCCCCTCAAATGGGATCTCATTCCACACAATGCAAGAAGGCATCCTATCACCCCATAAAGCGATCTTCTTTCTAGGTCTTGATGAAGACGCCTTTCCAAGAAAAGAAAATTTGAATAGATATTTTACACCCACCATCATGCATAGTGACAAAGATCGCTATCAAATATTGAATGCTCTACTTATGGCAAAACAAATGGTATCCTTTAGTTTTGTACATATTGATGAAAGTGATAAGAATGAAAAACTTAGTTCTATCTATCTTCGAGAGCTCTTTGCCCTAATCAAAAAACAGTTCAGTGTAACGATACAAACCACTAAAATCCTTCCACCAAACTTTCAACAAGTTTCACCTTCAGCTCTCACTCCCCCGACTCTTTCTCCTAGACCTATACCTCTAGTTACTCTTTTTGATCTCAATAACCTCCTCTCTAATCCTCTAAAACTCTTCGCGAATAAGTCTCTTAATATTCACCTTTATAATCATAAAGAATCTCAAGAGGAGATCTTCTGCTCCTACCTAGAACATAGTAAACTAAGAAATAAATATCTTATGGAACCTCTAAATACAGAACTCTCCACCTCTTCTCCCCTTTTAAAAAAATGCACACTTCATCTTTTGCAAAAGGAGATGGAGGAATTTCATTCAGCTCTTAATAAACATAACATCTGTAAAAATCAAATTCTTACAATATCTCTTGAGCCTACATGTAAATCAATACTCAAAGAAGATAAAACCATTTTTGTTCCCTCACCACTAATAACAATTGATTCAATCACTCTCTGTATCCAAGGTCAAATAAAACTCGCTTCTTCTAAAGGTGTTGTCTTATATAAAAACTACTCCCCCCAGGAAGTAATGAAACAGTGGGCAATACAAACTATTCTATTCTACCTCCATGCCAACCACAAGGATTTTCCGATAACACCTCAAATCATCTATCTAAAATCAGACAAGATCTCTCCTACCCCTTCATCTAATCCAAACGATCTTTTAAAAGAGCTTCTCAACTACTATCTTCTAGCCATAAAAAAACCCTCACCCCTTATCCCGGAATATGCAAGCCATTATCTTCTAGAAAAAGAAATAGATTACAAAAAAGCCGAGGAAAAAAGTGGTCTTTTTGTAAATTGTCCATACAAACAACTCCTTCAACCCGATCTCTCCATCAATTGGAGAAAACACCTACCCGGTTTATGCAACACTTTGACTGCCTAGATAAAAACATATATCTAGGAAAAAAGCTTTTTCTGGAAGCCTCTGCAGGTACTGGCAAAACATTTGCGCTAGAACATATTGTGATAAAACTTCTTCTCCAAGGAAAAACCATAGACCAGATCCTTATTGTGACATTCACCAAGGCAGCTACAAGAGACATCAAGCAAAAAATCCAAAAATCGTTAAATGAAACTCTTCTACAACTTTCTTCTCTATCAGATGAAAAGTGTTTTCCTTATATAGAAGCGATCAAACAAAAAGAACCTCATGAGATTCATAAGGCTATAGACACTATAGATCAAGCTCTCTCTTCCATTGAGCATGCGTGTATCACAACGATTCACAGCTTTGCCCATAAGACCCTTCATCTTCACCACCTTATCGATAATACAAAGGTTGTAGATCCCTCGCAGGATAACTTTCAGATCTTTCTTCCCTTCATAAAAAATGTACTTAGAGATCTTCCCCATTCTCTTCTTAGTTTCTCCTCAATTAATGCTCTTCTTAATCTCTATAAAAAAGATCTCTCATTACTAGCTCAAAAAATATGCACCCTCCTGCAAGATCAATCAAAACTTAATCTTCCTTCCCACACAGAGTCTCTTCTTATCCTCCAAAAATTTGTAGATAAATATTTACCCGTCAAAGATCAAATCCTTGATGACTATACTCTCCTAGCACCTTGCTATAAAGGCCTTACCAATAGAAATAAAGAGCAAATCACACATTATAAACACCAACTCGATGCTCTCTTTTCAAAGGATTTTGAAGAGCTCCTCCTTCTCAAACCCACACTCTTTTCTAAATTAAAGAGAAATAATCTAAAAAAAGCGTCGATAAACAACCTCCCCACCATTAAACATGAATCCTTCTTTGATGAATGTGAAACTCTTATATATCCTATAATTTCAATGCTAACCGATCCAAAAATTGCTCTTTTAAGAATCAAAGAGCTTGTGCAAGAAAAAATAGCCTCTCACTATATATCTCCTAACGATCTTCTTACTATTTTAGAAGAAAATAGCCACTCTAAAATTTTACAAGATAACCTGTTAAATCAATATAAAGCGGTCCTTATTGATGAATTCCAGGATACTGATCCAATCCAATGGAACATCTTTAATCATCTCTTTCTTCATCAAGATAACCCAGTAGACTTTTTTACTGTTGTTGGTGATCCAAAACAATCGATTTATAAATTTAGAGGTGCTTCCTTAGATTCATACCTTAAAGCAAGAAGTCTCTTTAATTCTAATGAAGTCAAAACTCTCTCTAACAACTTTAGATCCCATAAAAATTTAATTAAAGATCTCAACCAATTTTTTCACCCCTCTAATGCCCCTGGTTGGCTCTCTTTTAAAGAAAATGACAAATCACTCAACTACCAACAAGTAAAAGCTCAAAAGTCCTTTAAATCAAGGCTCTCAAGTAATCTAACAGTTGTTCTATCTAAAAAAGACAAAGAGGAAGAAACATTTCAATTCATTGCAAATGAAATTATTTTCCTTAACAAAAAACATGAGGTCCCTTTCTGTGATATAGCCATTCTTGTCAAAGATAGATTCCAACAACAGAGACTCTCTTCATATCTACAATCAAAAAATCTTCCAATTGCCGAAACAAAAGCATCTCTTATTACAAATGATAAAGCCTTTTTTTTCATAAAAGCACTCTTTGCCTGTATAAATTCTCCATATAATCAAAATGCTCTAAATACACTTTTATTTCTTCTATTCCAAAAAGATTTTGTAGTGAAAGAAAAAACCAAATGGAGTGACTTCTTTTTAGTTAAAAAAGAAAGCTCCCTTTCCGTTATACTAACAAAGCTTCTTCATACACCTCTTCCAGATGAATCATCTACTCTTGCAGAGCTCTATTTTACCCATTTTGGAAGCTCTTCATATCACTGCCTTCAACAGATCATCGACCTTCTTTTAGATAAAAACATCTTACTAAACAATGCCCATAACTTTCTAACCTCAATAGAATCTCTTTCGGTAGATGTGGCCCCCTATATTGCTATTAAACCAACAAATAGCAGAAAAACAATTAACATCATGACAACGCATAAAAGTAAAGGTCTTGAATTTTCCATAGTTTTTGCACTTGGAATATCAACTAGAGACTATAAAGAAAAGAACAACACTCTGTTATCAGATCATAATGATCAAGAAAAAGCAAGACTTCTCTATGTAGCACTTACAAGAGCATCACTTAAAGCATATGCATTCTATTTTGAAAATAAAAAACTAGAAGAAAAGCAAGCCTCTCCAATAGAAATTCACTTAGCAAGATTGAAAAACCCCTTCCTTCCATATCAATCTCTATACGGAGCTATTAAAGAATTAACTGTGGAGCATGTCACCGAAAAACTAAAAAACCTAGAGATAAACACTCTTCTACTAGAAGACAACCTAAAATCATTAACTTTAAATACCTCTGAAGATGCTTCTGACATCTTTCTGTCTCCTGTAGACCAAAAGATCTCTTATGATGACCATATAAAAATGCTTTCCTTCTCCTCCCTCTATCCAAAGGCCTCCTTTTCAACTACCCTTACTGAAAAAGAAACTCTTCCCCCTGGAAAAGAGACAGGAACACTTCTTCACTCTATCCTAGAACATCTTCTAAAAAAGGGTCTCCACCATCCCCTTAATACAAAAGCTATCATGGAGATCATCTCCTTTACCCTTCTTGCAACACACCTTGAATCGTGGCAGGAAGAAGTCTTCACACTAATCATCAATCTTCTTCACCTTGAAATTCTTCCTAGTTTTTCTCTGATAGACCTTAATAAAACTGACCTGGTAACAGAAGAGGAGATTTTTATGACATATGAAGAGTCATACCTTTCTGGCTATATCGACCTTATCTTTAAACATCAAAAAAAGATCTATATCTTAGATTGGAAATTTAATCTTCTAAGCGACTACAAACCTTCTACTATTAAAAAGGCAGTCAGAGAAAATCATTATGATAAGCAGGCTAAAATCTACACACTGGCTCTTGAAAAATATTATGCAAACATTGACTCAAGAGACTTTAATGAAATCTTTGGAGGAGTGATCATTATATTCGCAAGAGGAGCAAAAAACCAGGAAGGAGTTTACTATGATCAATGAAGAGGAGCTACATTTTGTAGATATTTCTTTCGCACGAGCTCTTTGTAAAAAGTATGCAACAGATGACCAATCTATTTTACTATTTCTAACACAACTATTTAAGCACTCAAGAAAAGGACATCTATGCTTAAAATTAGAAAAAAACAATCAAATTAGGGAGGGAGCAGACAAAGCAATACAACTGTTTTCTTCTGAAAAAAATCCTCCTATATACCACTATAAAGATTGCTTCTATTTAGAAAGAAACTGGAGCAGTGAAAAAAAAATACTAAACGCCTTATCAAGGCTGATGAAAAGCTCACCTAAGAAAAAATATATACTAAAGGATACAGCTGCACTAGATTCTCTTCAAATTCAAGCAATTAATACCGCTCTTACTCACTCTCTTTCTTTAATCACAGGGGGGCCTGGCTCAGGAAAAACGTTTGTTGCAACAAAAATAATAGAGACTCTTTGTCGAGAAAAAGATAAACCCACCATTATTATTACTGCGCCAACAGGTAAAGCTCTCTATCAACTAAAATCAAGACTTCCCAATAGAGATCATTCGCTCCATTTTCATACCCTTCATTCCCTTCTTAAGCTCTCAGAAGACCCCACCAAAGAAAAACCGCACATCAAAATCTTTGCAGACCTTCTCATTGTGGATGAGGCCTCTATGATCTGTGCATCTATGATGGAAAGGCTTCTCTCATCAATACTCCCAGAAAACCACACCTGCCTTATGGGAGACAGCCACCAACTTCCTTCAATAGAAAATGGTGCTTGTTTTAGTGACTTCATTAAACTCAACCTTCCACCAACCATCCATCTTGAGAAATGCTATCGCACAGAAAGCCCCTCTCTTCTAAAGTTAATGACCTGTGCAAAACAAGGAGATATAGAGAAGTTTATTTCCCTAATTTCTTTAAATAATAGTGAGCTACTTTTACTTCCTCCTGAAGAAGAATATATTGTCTCTATCCTTAAAGAAAAAATAGAAGCTTTAAGAGGGCTTAGCGACCCTCACGAAATTTTCCAAACCTTAGAGCAACAACAAATTCTAGCGCCTAAGAGGCCTGGAACCCTAGGAATTGATCGGATCAATCACCTCTATCACTTATTAAATAATACAGATATAGAGCCTATAATCGTTACAAAAACAGATCACTTACTAGAGCTCCCTAATGGGGAGCTGGGTTTCATCAGGGAAAACCTTGCATACTTTAAACTTCCTGGAAATAAAATAAGAACCTTAGATAAAAGCTCACTTTCAGAATTTGAAACATCTGCTGCAATTTCTGTGCATAAAGCTCAAGGCTCAGAATTTAATGAGGTCATCATTACACTTGATACTTCATCTCATGATATTGATAAAACTCTTCTTTATACTGCAATTACCAGAGCAAAATATAAGTTATCACTCCTTACCTCTAAAGAAATCCTTCACCAGATCCTATCTACTCAAACCTCAAAAGACTCGTGCATTGTCTCAAGGTATAAATAACTCATAGTGCGCAGCAAGCTAGCTCCACTCTTTTTATCTTTCCATTGATAATAAGAAAAAACTCTTAAAAAGCGGTGCTAGGACTGGTTTTTTAAGTCTCAAGAAGAACCACATTCTTTCAACGCATCCTCTAATATATTTAAATAATCATTATAATATCTTACTAAAAAATCATATCGTTACTATTTGAGCAGAGAGCACGATTCTTTTGCCGTTTTTAGGAGATCAAAAAGGGGATAAATTAGGAGGATCTGAATGTGAAAAAGGTATTATTAGACTATGTAATAGAGAACAAGAGCTCAAAAAGGCTGTTCTCTACACTGCCAACATAAGAGAAAAAGAAACATCACTCTGCTTGGTAGCAAAACAGCTCTCGTAACAAACTTATCTAGTTGGGTCGCCATAATAATTTATATTGCTCTCCACTCTCAGTTCCGCTCTTGGTATTAAAAACATCACAATTTTCACTGTTGATGCTTATCAAATACACACAATGAATCAGATGCAAAAATGCTGGCACAAAAAAGAGACTACTTTGCATTAAACCTAAATAAGATAAAAGAAGACAGGACATACGGCTAACTAGGTCTTGCAAACAATGATCCTTATGATTTTTATACAAATCAATTGCCGTTACCTTCCTGTCTCTATAACAAACCTTATTATAAAATTTAAAATCACTTATGATGGTGGGGAATAAAAGAAATTTCAACAACAAATTTGGCCACTGTTTTTCGCGATCAGAAAACCTATACTGAGAATCCCTGCATTTTTTTTCAGCGTGAGGCAGGTTGCCATGTTCTCCAAAGAGAAGCGGACATGTTTCCCTCTTCTCTAATATCACCCTCATCCAGCGTTTCCTTGATAATTAATTAAATCATTAATCCCACCTTCGATTTCGTGAGCCATATCATAAACAGTATAGAAATTAATTCTTGGATTATTTACCAATCCAGGAGCTAATGCAGTTTCATTGTGCGCATTTATGAAAGTCGTATTTACATAAAGAAGATAGTATCCAACTCCCAATAATGCAAAATGACTAGAGATAAAACATGCAGCAACTGCTGCAACTAGCGAAGCTACTCCCCACACTTTTGCAGCTTCCTGATGCAAACTATGTACCTTACTGAGTCTTGTGCGATCAACCGTTCCTCTGTCTATATCGATGAAGTCTGTATTTCCATATATTGTAAGAGCCTCAGCTCTAACTCTCTCTCTTTCCTCAACATGTATATCTAAGTTGTAATCCTGTAGAATAACTGGAAAGACAAGAACACAAAACATAATTCTCATTGCACTTTTAAAGTCATTTCTAATTTGTTCTTGAGGAACCTGCCCTAAACCCTCACCACGACTAGCAACCCAACTTGCTGTAGAAAAAACAGAACGAAAAGCTCTATTACATGCTGCCAACTTCCCACCTGAATCTAATGTCAATTCCATTCAATTTATCCTTTTTTCTAATAGTTTGTCCTTTTTTGTA
>CACLRR010000023.1 GCA_902609415.1 uncultured Chlamydiae bacterium | reverse complement strand
AGCCTAGTAGAGGAATTTGAATAATTTGATCAGCTTGGGAAAGAGAGGTAGTGCTGAGCCCATATTCCTCATTTCCAAAAAGGAGAGAGAATTCTTTAGGGAAGGTAAAGTGATAGAGTGAAGTAGCATGGGTAGAGGTTTCAACTGCAATTAGTGGTTTCTTCAGTGCAGTAACTGAAGAAGGCGATTTTACTAGGTCTTCGTTGAATGTATTCATGGCACTCTTTTTAATGGAACATTTTTGTTGTTCACCTATGGTTGTTGGTAGGTGAATTATGCCTAGGCGGAGAGCCTCATTAGTGCGAATGATACTACCAATATTATAAGCTGAACGGAGGTTATCGAGATAGATGTCAATTGGAAGGTAGGGGGATTGTGATGATTTATCAAGCTGCGTCACTGCAGGCAAGAGGTTGTGCTCTTTTAGACGGATTTTCGCAATACCTAGGTGATAGTGGTAGCGATCAGAAAGATGTTTTTTTTCCTCAAAGGGGATGAGTTCTAATTCTAGCCAGTGACATATCTCTACATAGTAAGAGAAATTTTCTCGATGATAAAACCCATTACGTAGAAATTCTGCAGCTTTTTTATGTTGCCATTTAGAATTAAAGGAGAGGAATTTATTTTTGGTGAAGTACTTCACGTGTTTTTAGATATTCTTCTAGGGTTCCTGCATAAAATACGAGATCATCATCTTCAAAGCTAATGATTTTATTTGCGAATTCATCCAGAAGGTCTCTATTATGCGAGACAACAACGGATGTACCAGGATGGTCCTTTAGCCCCCACGCAAGTGCTGAAACAGACTCTATATCAAGGTGGTTATTTGGTTCATCAAGAAGAAGAGTATTGTGACTGCATAGCATAAGTTTAGAGAGGATTAGGCGGGCAGTTTCACCTCCAGAAAGTGCTTTTAATTCTTTGAAGGCATCTTCACCAGTAAAAAGCATTTTACCAAGGACAGATCGAATTTCTTCATCATTGGCAGTTGTATTGTGCATTCTTAACCACTCAAAAATGGACATTTTTTTAGATTTGTCGACGATTTCATCGTGGTTTTGAGGAAAATAGCCTATGTCAATATTTGATCCAAGCGTTATTTCTCCATTGTCTGGCTTGATGATATTTGCAATGATTTTAAGAAGTGTAGTTTTCCCAGCACCATTTTTTCCAATGATACCAATTTTGTCTCCGCGCTCAATTGTTAAGGAAAATTTCTTGAAGAGCGTTTCTTCAAAGGACTTTTCAAGTTGCTTAAGTTTAAAAATTATTTGACCTGGTTTTTGTGTGGGAGTTTCAAACTTTATAAAGGGGCGTAGAATATTGGATTTTTTTAAGGTGTTCATTTCAAGCTTATCAAGTTCCTTTTTTCTGGATTGAACTTGGGAAGACCTAGTTCCCGCAGAAAATTTTGCAATGAATTCATTGAGTTGCTTGACTTTTTTCTCTTTTGCTTTGTTTCCTTCTGCAGCTCTTGTGCGAACGTTGGTTTTTGTAACAACCATGTCATCATAGTTTCCTGGATAGAGAATGATTGTTTCATAATCGATATCAGCAATATGTGTAGTAATACTATTTAGGAAGTGTCGATCGTGACTAACGACAACTAAGGTGCCTTGATAGTCGATTAAAAACTGTTCTAGCCAGGTAATTGAAGAGAGGTCAAGGTGGTTTGTTGGTTCATCGAGAAGCAGAGCTTCTGGTTTTCCAAAGAGAGCTTGCGCAATGAGAACACGATACTGTAAGTCAGAAGGTATTATTCCCATTTTCATTTGGAATTGTTCAGGATGAATGCCTATTCCAGAGAGGAGCATTTCAGCATTAGCCTCAGCCATATACCCATCTTCCTCAGCAATCACTTCCTCAAGATCAGCAAGGCGCATTCCTATTTTATCTGTGATTTCTTCTTCATAGAGAGTGTCGCGCTCTGAGATAGCATCCCATAGTGCTGTATTGCCCATCATTACAACATCAATAACCTTATCATTTTTAAATTCCTCGATGTCCTGTTTAAGGAAGCCAATATTTTTAGGGACAGAGACATTACCTTTAGTAGGATTACCCTCTTTCATTAGAAGTTTTAGTAGGGTGGACTTGCCTGCACCATTAGGTCCAGTGAGACCGTAGCGGTTTCCTTTATTAAAGGTGAGAGAAACATCTTCAAATAAAAGTTTTGTGCCTGCTTGTTTTGTAAGTTGGTCTAGGACAATCATTTTAATTATATTGTGTTATTTTTATGTAGAGTATAGGAAAGGAGTTGTTTTTTAGCAATAGGATTGGATAGTCTATGGATATGCGTATAGAGAGCTTTCATAAGCAGATTAGGTCCTATATTTTTTATCTTGAGAATGTAAAGGGATTAGCAAAACACACTTTGCGCAATTACCAGGTAGATCTAGTAATGTTCTATAGATTTTTAGTTAAGAAGAAGGAGCCTTTATATAATAAGAGTTCCTTGAGGAATTATCTTCTCTATTTGCATTTGCAGAAAATGGCAAAAAAAACAGTAGCTCGTCGTCTTTCTACCATAAAGGACTATAGTCGCTTTTTATATAAAAAAAAGATGTTAGATAGAGATTTTACACAGGACATAGAGCACCCTAAGGTAGAGAAGAGGGTGCCTATGATCTTAACTGTAGAGGAGGTTAAGAGACTCCTCGATGAACCTGATACAAAAACATTGATGGGGGTTCGTGATAAAACAATTTTAGAGGTGCTTTATAGTTCTGGTTTGCGTGTGGAGGAATTAGTAAATCTCTCACGTGAATCTCTATTTTTAAAAGAA
The DNA here is from genome assembly GCA_902609415.1 of uncultured Chlamydiae bacterium. Lineage (GTDB taxonomy): Bacteria > Chlamydiota > Chlamydiia > Chlamydiales > CACLRR01 > CACLRR01. The sequence continues at coordinate 12,075 of CACLRR010000023.1, read as the reverse complement.
GGAATTGTTAGGGTTGTTGGGAAAGGGAGCTATGAACGTCTTTTGCCACTAACTAGTGAGGCTGTAAATTGGTTAAAAATTTATTTGAATCATCCCGAAAGATTTCAGAACAGTAAGAAGCATAAGAAGGAGTGTGATCATAAAGCAATTTTTTTAAATAAGTGGGGAAAGAGACTAACTGTACGGTCTGTTGCTAGGTTATTTAAGTTCTATAAGAAGAAGACGTCTATTGCCAAGAATATAACCCCACATACTCTAAGACACTCAGTAGCAACACACTGGTTAGAAAATGGTATGAATGTAAAGATGATTCAAGAGCTTTTGGGTCATAAATCCCTATCTACAACTACTATATACACCTCTGTTTCACAAGGACTAAAAACAACAGTATACGCAAACACTCACCCTCTTGAAGTCAATGAATAATTTTAATTAAAGACTTTTATCCTTATATCATATTATAATTTAATCTAATATTATTATGGTGTTGTTATGACAACAGGAATACTTACCATATCAAAATGGCCGAGTTTGTTTTCTGCTAATAATACCGTGCAGGGATTTTGTTCTAATCCTTATGCTTTCGTGCGGGATAAAGTCTCAACAGCTGCGGCTGGAGTCCTTACCTGTGTTTATAAAAGGTGTGCAACTAATGACAGCGTTTCCACTTTGAGAACAAAGGTATTAGAAGCCTTTATACATAAATCGACTAAAGGGACTCGTGATGCGGTAGTTTGTGCTTCTGAAGATGCGTGTAGGAAGTATGTTGATAAAAAGCTTGGTGAGACTCCATGGAAGGGGATGCTTGCAGATTTTGCATCTGGTACAGTAAGGTGGCTTATAAATTCTACCCATGAAAAGGCAGTAAGCGTATTTTCTGAAAGAACACAGGAAGCAATACAGCCATTACTTTTAGAAGTAGAGGCATTAGCTCTAAGTTTTCCTCTACAAAAAATGATTTCGAGAGCAATAGATTGTGGGATGGTAATTGTTGCAGAGTCTATTTTAAGCATTTCTACCAATTTTATGACGGGGGATGCAGTCGCAGCTAAGACGGAACATTTAAGAAATACATTTTTTTTAGGGACTGTAGTCTTTCTAGCTCATGATGCATATAAGATCTATAAAATTTATAATAAATATGATCAATCAGAAATGAAGCGACTTGAAACCCAACTCAGTACACTTCTCCCTACAATAACTAAGAAGCAGTCCAAGGCCCTTGCGTTTCTATTAGGCGACTCGATAAGAACAACAATTTCACAAACACTTGGGTTAAGATACCTTGCAGCCTTTGATAAGATACTTAGAAGTCCAGATGATAAACAAATTAAAATGATTGAAAATATTGCTCAGGCTCTATCTGTTTGATTTTTAAAAGGAAGAGGAGGAGATAAGCTGGATTGTGTCAAGGGCGATTATTTATCTAGGCAAGTAATTGCTTACTTACTCAAGCGAATCTAAAACCTCTAGGGCGGAAACCCTTTTTAATAGAGGTTTTATTTCTTGCTTCAGATGGGGTTTACAGCGTCTAATATTTCTAAAAGTACGTCTAATGCATAACATTAGTATTTTCAGCCTGTCCAGTGTAGGTCGTGTGGCCTACAATTGGCGGAATGTTTTCTGTTGCACTTTCCGTAGCCTTGCGGCCCCCAGAATTTCTCTGGCATCTTATCCTGTGAAGTCCAGACTTTCCTCTATCATAAACTGATAGCAATCGCCTTTCCTCCTCTAACAGTGATTTTGTCGCTATGTGGTAGCGACAGTTCTTCTTCTTCTACGTTTTCTTGTTGTAGTATCTTCTGTCGATGATTCCACTTGCTCAGGCCAGTAGTGTATACGAGAACAGTGTTCACAAAAGATAATTTTATCTCCCTTACGTACAAGATTTTCATGTTGAGCTGTAAGAACAATATTACAACCAGTACAGGTTCTATTTTCTATGGGTACTACCACTCTATCTTTTTTATTACGCAGTAGTTTTTCATAAATGGGGAGTAGGTTTTGGGGGTCATCATTTTTTAGAAGGATTTCTCTCTCTTGTAGGAGCACTTTTCCTTCAGAGTTTATTTCTTTGATTGTCTCTTGTATTTCTGTTTGAAGCAAATTATTTGATTCATCAGTTTTTGCTAATGTTTCATTGATTTTAACTAAAGTCTCCTCTTCGTTGTTTTTTTTGTCGACAAGGTTAGATAGTGAAATTTCAAAGGCAGATTTTTCTCGTTCTAGAAGCGAAGTTTCTTTTGTGAGAGCATTGAATTCATCAATTTTTTTAATGGATGATTGCTGCGCTTCTAGCCTTTTAATTTTTGTAACGTGCTCATCGATTTTCTTTTCAAAGAGAAGGCATTCATTGCTGATATCTTCAATTTCAGTTTTTTTCTGCTCTAATTGAGTTATCACATCTGCTCGGAGCTCTTCAATCTGATTGAGTTCATTAAGCCTTTGGTGTTTTAGACGCATTAGTCGAATCATCTTAATGTCAACTTCCTGAATACGTAATATATTTTTTAAACTTTCTGATAGCATATAGATTAGCTCTTTTGTTAATGGAAAAGAAGGGCATTCTATTAGGGTAGTCTTTATATTTCAATAAAAATCTTCTTCTAAATGTAGGTATTCGATTAAAATAGAACCTTTAGTTACTTCCAAGGGAGGGCAAGTGGATAAGAATAACCTTGAGCGTCGTGCGTATGAAACTTTTTTAGATCTGATGACACAAGCAGGAGCTGATAAAATTGTTGCTGCAGTTAAAAAGGAACTTAGTGATCAGAGGCAGTACTTGAAGATGATCGCTTCTGAGAACTATTGTTCAATAACTGTTCAAATGGCTATGGGTAATTTATTTACAGACAAGTACGCTGAAGGTTCCATTAGCGCTAGATATTATGCGGGGTGTACAAATGCTGATGATGTTGAGAGAGAGGCAAGAGATCGTTGCATAGAGCTCTTTGATCCAGAGAAAAAGTATGGATTACATGCTAATGTTCAGCCACATTCTGGATCTGATGCTAATATTATGGCCTACATGGCAATACTCTCTAAATGGGAAGAGAGTTTCTTAGAAGAAAAGCAAGCAAAATTATCTTCTCTTGATAGGGCGGGGTTTTCTAGCTTAAGAGGGCATTCCCAACGCTGCAAGATGGTTTCTATGGGCTTGTCAGATGGTGGACATTTGACTCATGGATATCGTATGAATGTCAGTGCTAGACTTTTCGATGTCTATTCATATGGAGTAGATCCTTCCACGGGATTCATTGATTATGATGAATTGGAATCAATAGTTGAAAAAGCTAAACCATATATATTGGTTGCTGGCTACTCGGCTTATACTAGAAAGATTGATTTTGAAAGGATGCGAGACATTGCAGATAAATATGGAGCTTGTTTGTTTGTGGATATGGCTCATTTTTCAGGACTTGTTGCAGGTGGTGTTTTTAAGGGCAAATTTAACCCAGTCTCTTATGCTGATATTATTACATCAACAACTCATAAAACTCTTAGGGGGCCTCGAGGGGGCATTATTTTGTGTAAGAAGGAGTGGCGTTCCCATATTGATAAAGGGTGTCCTCATGCTATTGGTGGCCCTCTTCTAAATATGATTGTAGCAAAAGCGATTGCCTTTATGGAGGCTGCAAGTAAGGAGTTTAAGGATTATTCTGCTCAGGTTGTTAAGAATGCTGATGCTTTGGCTCAAAAACTTATAGGTTGTGGTGCAACCCTCCTAACTGGAGGTACAGAGAATCATATGGTTATTATTCATGTAGCACAATCGTTTAGCCTCACTGGCATGCAGGCAGAAAAAGCACTTTTTCAAGTAGGAATTGTTGTTAACCGTAATGCTGTTCCTAAGGATAGTCATGGTATGTGGCTAACATCAGGAATTCGTCTTGGCACACCTGCATTGACAACACGGGGATTAAAGGAAGGTGAGATGGAAAAGATAGCTGAAATGATTGTAGAAGTCCTGAGTAAGACGCAACCTCACGGTAATGATGGGAAAGAGATCATTTTAGATTCTAGCTATGTCACAAAGAAAAAGGAACAAATTAGAGATCTTTTAGAGGAGTTTCCCTTGTATGAGCAATTGCAAAACTAGATAGTTTTTCCTTGTATTCGCACTTGCTAAATAACCCTGGGTAATAGACAATAGAGGTTCAAAATTAGTTGATGTAAAGGAGTCATAGAGATGAAATGTGCGTCTAAAACAGAAGAGGGACAGAAGTTAAGTTCTCAACATAAGATTGATGAGCGACTACTTGAGGAGAGGAAGGTGATGCTTTTTACTCAGGTTGATGACGCATCAAGTAAAGATATTATTAGACAAATGATGTATTTAGAGTCTCTTGATTCTAAAAAACCGATCCTATTCATTATTAATTCCCCTGGAGGGTCTATAGATTCAGGTTTTGCTATTTGGGATCAGATTAAGCTAATGAAAGCTCCAGTGTACACTCTTGTTATGGGTCTTGCGGCGTCTATGGGTTCAATTTTAAGTTTGGTAGCAGAGAAGGGTCATAGATATATTACTAAGAATGCGAGAGTTATGATTCATCAGCCCCTCATTTCAGGATATATCCAAGGGCAAGAGACAGATATTGCGATTCAGGCAAAAGAAATTGTTAAAATGCGAGAAGCTCTTGTAGATATCTATGTTGACAAGACAGGGCGCAGTAAAAAAGAGATTGAAATGGCCTTGGATAGAGATAAGTGGCTTAGTGCTTCAGAAGCTAAAGATTTTGGTCTTATTGATAAAATAGTGAACTCTTTGGATGATATTGCTATTGTATGAATAGAAATATCTTTTTTAAGTATCATGGTGCTGGTAATGACTTTATTCTCATAGATAATAAGCTAGATTTGAATGAAGAGATAGTTATTAGGTTATGTGATAGAAGATTAGGGATAGGTTCTGATGGTTTATTACATATTATTCAGAGGGATAATCGACCTTTTTTGGAGTATTATAATCGGGATGGGAAAAAGGCTAAATTTTGTGGGAATGGTTTAAGAGTTGCTGCTTTTCACCTTAAGAATGAAGATCTCATTAAGATGGACATTGGTACATTTAAAATAGAGCGTATTAACGATCAAATTGTGGCAGAGATGCCTAAACCTGAAGTGATTAATTCTAGTTTACAGCTCGATGATCATAGTGGATCACATATTAGAGTTGGAGTGGATCATTTTGTGACAACTGTTGAGAAATCAATGAGTGCAGAAGAAGTTTTTTCTATAGGCAAGAAGCTACGGAGTCACCCAGATCTTGGCCCCAACGGGGCAAACATTCATTTTATATGGAAAGGTTATGATAATATATGGATGATGAGAAGTTTTGAAAAGGGGGTGGAGAATATCACCTTGTCATGTGGATCAGGGGCGATAGCAGCTTTTGTACATAGAGAATTACTTGAAGAAAATTTGCTTTCTATGCAGTTTCAAAATCAAAAGGGTATGAATTTGGGTGTAAGTTATAAAGAGGGAAACTACTTTTTAGGTGGAAAAGTAAAATTAGTGTTTAATGGAAGATTTTAGAGAAGGATAAGGATTGTATGAAAGTTGGTGTTCCAAAAGAAGTTAAGGATAAAGAATTTAGGGTTGCTATAACACCTACAATGGTTAGGGGATTTGTAGCCAAAGGACATGAAGTGCATATTGAAACTTCTGCAGGAGATGCGATCGGTTTTACAGATGAGATGTATAGTGATGCAGGGGCAATTATAGAACCAACAGCAAAATCCCTATGGAACTCTTCAGAGCTGATACTTAAGGTTAAAGAGCCTCAAAAAAGCGAGTTCCCACTTATGCATGAAGGGCAAGTACTATTTTGTTACCTTCACTTAGCTCCTGATTTAGAACAGACTCAGCAGTTAATTAACCAGAATGTGATAGCTATAGCCTATGAAACAGTCACAGATAGGAATGGAAGGCTTCCTTTGCTTACTCCAATGAGTGAGATTGCAGGAAGACTTGCAACACAAAGCGGTGCCTGGGCTTTACAGAAAGCAAATGGAGGAAGAGGTCTTCTCTTAGGCGGAGTACCTGGAGTGAAACCTGCCGAGGTATTGATTATTGGTGGGGGTATTGTTGGAACAAATGCAGCTCAGATGGCAATTGGTATGGGCGCTGATGTCACCATTGTTGATAGGAGTTTAGATCGTCTTCGAGAGTTAGATGCAATCTATAGGGGAAGACTAAAGACTTTATATTCTTCAGATCAGATTATTGAGCAATTATTACAACATGTCGATTTGGTTGTAGGTGCAGTTCTTATACCTGGAGGAGCGGCACCAAAGTTAATTAATCGGAATATGCTTAAGCTTATGAAGAAGGGTTCTGTGATTGTTGATGTCGCTGTAGATCAGGGAGGTATGGCAGAGACTACAAAGCCTACAACCCATTCAGATCCTGTATATATTGTGGATGATGTGGTTCACTATTGTGTTTCTAATATGCCTGGTGCTGCTCCGAGGCACGCAACAAAGGCTCTTACAAATGCTACCTATCCATTTGCAATTGCTCTTGCTGATAAGGGATATAGGAAGGCCTTGCTTGAAAATACTCATCTAAGGAATGGATTAAATGTTTTCAAAGGTAGAGTGACTAATGAACCCGTTGCTAAGGCGCTAGGTTTTGATTATATTTCACCGAAAACTGTATTAGAAGCAGATCTAGTCTCTCATTAAAATAATTTCTTGCAAAGAACGGTTTCTGAGTGCATTTTAAAATTATTCTACGAGGAATTTAGAGAGTGCAAACAACTGATTTACCCATAGCAAATAGTGATATAGAAGCTGGAAGGGCCCTATTGGATGAAGGCTGTGTTAAGACAATGATCTTTTCACAAAATACATATCAGATTGAGGTTGTTGATCCAGGAGATCAGAAGAGCTATTGGACATTTTTGCAAATGGATGATTCTAATCAGATGCTGGACTGTTTTTGTACCTGTGAAAAAAGAGATAAGAGTAAATCTTGTGCGCATCTAGCGGCATCAATCTTATCGATTTTTAGAAAGCATAAGCAGCCTTTGCATAAACGCTATACTAAATCCCTCTGGTATCAATTATTTCGTCTTCTTGCAATGCGTCATGGATATCAGCCAGAGTATATTAAAGACGAAATCGGAAGGTATCTTTTTAAGATAAAGGATAAGGATTTATGTATCATTACTCCTAAAAATGAGGACATGAAAAAAAAGTTTGAAGAGATAGTCGATCAGTGGAAAGAGGAGACGGAACAGACATCGATTAAATTTTCTAATTTAAGCGAAGATGAGATTGGTCAGTGGAAAAGAAAAAATCCCTCTCATGAACTGAAGTTTGAGCTCTCTTTTTGGTCTGATATTGCAAAATGGCTATTAGTAGAAGAGGATAGAAAGGCTGCTTTTTCTATTTCCTTTGATTCAATAGATCATCTTCCTTCTAAGATCTGTATTGAATTTGAACATCTTCATTTACATATATATTTAACAAAGGCTAATTGGAATTTGCTCCTACCTGCTTTAGTTGAGTATGATTTGCCTTTTGAGATTTTTAATGTGGAAGATAAGCGGATTGAAAAGATTGAATATAATCCGAATGAGTTTAAGTTTATTATAAAAAGTAGTCCTGTTGTAATTAAGGGGGATGTAGAAGAATTAGAGGAGTGGAGATTTGTTCCAAAACTTGGTTTCTTTCCGCTAACAAGGAATTCTCTACTAGCAAAAAAAGAGATTCTAAAAAAAGATATTCCACAATTTCTTAGAAGGCATAAGCTTGTAATTCAGAAATTTTTAGTCGATTATGAAGTGCATAATCAGGTGACACCTGTAAACTACCACATTGAATTTGATGAGGATTATAATCTTCATATTATTTCTTATCTTTTTACCAGGGGTGACCTCGAGAAGGAGAGTTCACTATTTTCCGATGGATTTGCGTTTATTGAAGATCGAGGTTTTTTCAAGGTTAAGGAACAGCTATTTGATGGTCTAAAGAAGGTGATTATAAGAGATAAAATGCCACAGTTCATTGATAGAAACCGTCACTGGTTAGGGAAGTTTGAGGGGTTTTCTATCCACGTAACGAGCTTGGAAGAAGGCATTGAATATAGTGTGGATGATAAGGCTCTAACCTTTATTTCAGGAAAGAAACTCGAAGCAACGGACATTATTGATTTTAGAGGATGGTTTTATATTAAGGGACAAGGTTTTTATAGCAATGAGACTGTTCAAGGGAAGAAATCAATTGTAGCAGGAGTTGAGATTAAGCATGATGAGGTTTCAGATTTTATAGAGAATAATCATGAGGAACTAGAACAAATACCACACTTCTTTGCAAGAGACTCTTTTATTAAGGATTCAGGAGTGAACCTTACAATAGATGAAGAGGGTAGTATTGTTGTGATCCCAATTTATACTTTTGATAAAAGAAAATCTCCAAATACAGAAGCAATTATTTTTGGTAATTATGTCTATTGGCCTAATGAAGGGTTTAAAGAGATTGAGCAAGAGCTAAGAATACCTAGGAAATATCAAAAAAGGACGGTAATTGATAAGGAAGAAGAGGAATATTTTATTAAGCACGAGTTGAATCGTCTTAAGAGTTATCTAATAGAAATGGATACTAGATTAAAAGTGCCGAAGAATATATTTCTTTGCGTTGATGAGATTTCAAGGGATCTTGATTCTCATGATTGGATCATAAATTTTAAAGTAGAGTCTGAATTTGGTAGTGAGTCATTAATGAATGTGTGGAGTGCTTTAATTAATTTTAAACCACACCTTTTTTCAAAAGCTGGTTTATTGAATCTTAGGGGATCCTCCTTCTTGTGGCTTACTAAAATGGAAGGAAGGAGTTTTTCTGAGGAGGGTAGGCTTAAATTATCTACGCTGGATTGGATTCGCCTTTCAGTCTATCAGGACATAAAGGAAGGTAGTTCCTTATCTGAAGAGGAACGAGCCATCTTTGCAAATTTAATGAATTTTCAGGAGATTCACCTAGCTGAGGTGCCTAATATCTCCGGTCTTAAGAGTAAGCTTAGGCCTTATCAGACTCAAGGAATCAGGTGGTTGTGGTTTTTGTATACCTATGGCTTGTCAGGTTTTTTATGTGATGAGATGGGGCTTGGTAAAACCCATCAGGCTATGGCTTTAATTGCAGCTCTAAAGAATTACCACAAAGGATCAAGGCCTAAAATTCTTGTGGTTTGTCCTACATCTGTGATTTATCATTGGGAAGCTCTTCTTGATACTTTTCTAAAAAAGGTGCGCTATATTATGTATTATGGAACTTCAAGAGAAAAGAAGGACCTTAACAAATCATGCGATCTCATTCTAACATCCTATGGTATCTTTAGAAGTGATAAAAAGCTTTTTACGGAAAAAGAATTTAATCTTGTGATATTAGATGAAATGCAGGTAGCAAAGAATCCAAAATCGCAGATTCATCAGAGTTTAAAAATTTTACAGTCAGATATGAAATTAGCTCTTACAGGAACGCCTATAGAAAATAATCTTTCTGAATTGAAGGCTCTTTTTGATATTATTTTGCCACAATATTTTTCATCGAGTAAAGAATTTAAGGAGCAATTTATTATACCTATAGAAAAAGATGGGGATAGGATTAAACAGGAAGTATTAGCTAAACTGATTTCTCCATTTATTCTGCGTCGAAAAAAAACAGAGGTGCTCAAGGACCTGCCTGCAAAAACAGAAGAGGTGCTCTATGTTGATATGTCGAAGGAGCAGAGGGATCTTTATACACACGCCTATAGTCAAAGTAAAAAATTGATCGATGCTGATTTGGATGGCGAGGATACACGATCTTTTTATATGCATATTTTTGCATTATTTACAAAGCTTAAGCAAATTTGTAATCATCCTGTTTTATTAGAGTCTTCTATAGATCACTATGCAACAATAGAGAGTGGTAAATGGTCACTCTTTAGAGAGCTTTTAGATGAGATTATTGCAGGAGGACAGAAGGTTGTTATCTTTTCTCAATATCTTAACATGTTGAGTATTATGGAAAAATATCTTCAGGAGCTTTCTATTGACTATGCAATGATAAAGGGGTCTACACGAGATCGCAGGCAGCAGGTGGATAAGTTTCAAACAGATAAGGAGTGTAGGGTCTTTTTGGGGTCTATACAGGCTGCTGGAGTGGGAATTGATCTTACTGCTGCATCATGTGTAATTCACTATGATAGATGGTGGAATCCAGCAGTTGAAAACCAGGCTACTGATAGAGTACACCGTATTGGACAGAAGAACCGCGGTGTAAATGTTTATAAAATTGTTACAAAAAATTCTATTGAAGAGCATATCCATTATTTGATTGAGAAAAAGCAGAGTCTTATTAAAAATATCATCGGATTTGATCGGGAAGAAGAGGTTAAGAAAATCGATCGTAATGAGTTAATTGAGCTATTACATATGATTCAAAAAGACATTTAACCTTTAATCTTCTCTAAATTAAAGTATATAGAAAAATTAGGTGATAAGCTTCAATCATTTAGTGGAGAATGCTTGTAAGGCATGATAGTTTGCTTTTTGAGAATATAAAAGTTATCTATTTAGCTACAAAGAGGTGGTATTACTAGATTAGGAGCTATCTTTTTATCAAAAGAGCTGCTATTATCATACCCAGAAGTTAAAAGAATTTAATATATGTATAAAATAGCACTTGTTGGTCGGCCTAATGTAGGAAAATCAGCTCTTTTTAATCGCTTAACAGGTGAAAGGCAAGCGATTGTTGAGGATGTTTGTGGAGTAACTCGAGATAGGCTCTATGGCGTTCTTGAATTTGAAGGTGTCAATGTTGAAATTATTGATACTGGTGGGATTGACCATAACGGAAAGATAGCCTTTTCTGCTGAGATTAGACAGCAGACAATGCTTGCGATTGATGAGGCAGATTCCTTGGTATTTGTTGTTGATGCTCAAGTAGGCGCTCTTGCAGAGGATCAAGAAGTTGCAAAATTGTTATTACAGACAAAAAAGCCGGTTGTGCTAGCGGTAAATAAGGCTGAAGGGAAGCTGCGCTCATTGTTAGAAGGAGAGTTTCTTTCTTTAGGTTTTGCAAATATTATGTCTATATCAGCAATTCATGGTGACGGGATCTATGATCTATTGGAAGTAATTGTGAATAAGGAGTACGTAGCTGAGGTTGAAAGTAAAGAGAAGGTGCCCAAAGTAGCTATTATGGGAAGACCGAATATGGGAAAATCAACTCTATTTAATGCTATGGTAAAGAGTAATAGAACTCTTGTTAGTGATATTCCTGGGACAACAAGAGATAGTATTGAAGAAAAGATTATGGTTGATGGCAAGCCTCTTATTTTTATTGACACAGCGGGACTTAGAAAAAGAAAATCTGAAAGAGAGACTGTCGATAAATTTTCTAGGATACGTGTAGAGAATTCCTTGGCAAGATGTGATCTTGTTATACTTGTGATTGATGCTACTATGGGATTTACAACGTATGAAAAAACCATTTTTTCCATGATTGAAAAGCAGGGAAAGGGCTGCATTCTTTTTTTTAATAAGTGGGATAAAGTTCATGGGGTACGTCAGGAGCATTATAAGAGAGAGCTATATGTAGAGAGTCAGTTTGTTAAGGTGTGTCCAAATATTATTGGATCAGCGCTGGAAAAACGGGGAATTGATCAGTTACTTAATTCAGTTTTTGAGGTTTATTCGGAGCTCAATAAAAGAGTATCTACTGGATCTATCAATGCATTTATTGAAATGTCAATGCAAAAAGTGCATCCCCCAATGAGTAAGGGTAAACGTTTAAGAGTTTACTATACAGTGCAGGTAAGATCTTGCCCACCAATCTTTACTATGTTTGTTAATTATAGTGAATTGATGACAAGTGCTTATAAGAAGTATTTAATTAATCAGATAAGATCAGAGTATAGATTTAAAGGCTGTCCAATTGTTTTGATTCTAAAGCAAAAGAAAATTAGAAAACAAACCTCTGAAAAGAGAATTAAGTCTGAATTAGAGTGTCAATATTCTCATTTATAGGTGGGATCCCATTTATAGTGGATATCATCAATGAGTCTGGTTCGGTAGAGCCAAGGGGCATT
>CACLRR010000022.1 GCA_902609415.1 uncultured Chlamydiae bacterium | reverse complement strand
CTGAAAGAAAGGTTGACGTATCTATTGACCAATTGGGTCTTCAAATAGAAGGAGCAATACCTCTTAATCTTAAAAATACACCTTCATATATTATACCTATCGGTGGAGATGGCACTCTACTTTACTACGTGCAGAAATATTTCCCTCAATTTAAAAAAATGCCACCTTTTATTGGAGTAAACTTTGGTCAGCTAGGATTTCTTACACAAATAAATCCAGAATCCTTCTCTGATAGTCTCTCTCAACTTCTCAAAGGTGATTACTTTATTGAAGAGCGATCACTTCTTAAAATTACAGACCCGTCTTCTGAGTATATTGCACTAAATGATGCAGTCATTCACAGAGGGGAAAGATTCAATAGTATTGTTATTGATATTTCCATTAAAAAAAACAAAGAGACAATTCCTATTAATATTCTAAAATCTGATGGTATTATAATTTCAACCGCTAACGGCTCTACAGCATATTCCCTATCAGCAGGAGGGCCTATTATAACACCTAACATCAAGTCAGTTCATCTACTTACAGCTATTTGTCCTCAAACACTTAATAACAGATCAGTTATTCTTGATGCTAACTCAGATATTATCCTTAGCTCACGAAATCATGGTGAAATTGATTTAATCTGCGATGGTATCATTAAAACCCGTCTGGGATACAATGATGCAATCACCATCTCTCAACACGCAAGGTCAATTCCTTTTATTGGTTTTAATCATGAGACATACTGGAAAACCTTGAGACAAAACCTTAACTGGAAAGGGCAAAGCACAAAAACTTCTAATATCCAGAACCATCCTTCTGAACCTCAGTCTTCGCTCTAAATACAGAATAAAGAACTGTTATGTAGAGAAAGACAAGTGGAAGGCCTACCACTACAACAAACATATAGATTTTTAATGTCGAAATTTGAGCAGAAGCATTAAAAAGGGTTAGACTATTTGCAACATCTATATTGGAAATAATCATATTTGGAAAGGTGCCTATACCAAAGTTGATAAAAAGTAATGCGATAACAAGTGAAGAAGAAATAAACGCTAAAAAGTGTTTCCTATAATGTGTAAGTATTATCTGCATAACCATTGATATAACCATAAGCAGCGGTACTAAATAAAATAGGATATGTTGATTCATTCTTTCTGTCATATACGGATACTCAATCCATGTCCACACTGTAACAACAAGAAATCCAATAAAAAATAGTGCAGATGTTATTGGTGTTTTTTGTAGTGCTTGTTCATATATTTTCTTTGTAGTCTTCAGAACCAAAAAAAGATTTCCATGGGAAGCAAGTAGTAATACAGTCATTATTCCTACAAAAATAGGATATAGACCAAACTGATCACCAAATTGAAAGATAATCTCTCTATTAGCATTAAGGGGAACACCTGTAATCAAGTTTCCTATAACAAGACCAGCAAAAAAACTAATTGCAATACTTGTCAGCCAAAAAATAATATCCCAAATAGAACGCCAAAATTTACCCTCTTTTTTTGAGCGAAACTCTAGCGCAGCTATCCTAAAGATAATTGAAGCTAAGACAATCATCGTTGTAAGATAAAATCCAGAAAAAAGAGATCCATAAACAAAAGGAAACGCGCTCAATAAGCCACCTGCAACAACAACAAGCCAGACTGCATTCCCATCCCAGAATGGGCCAATAGCATTAAGATTAACCCTTCTCTCTTCATCAGTCCGAGAAAAGATATGTATAATCCCTACACCTAGATCAAATCCATCAAGAACCACATACATAACAATAGCTAATCCTATAACAAGATAGGCAAATACCTGATATACTTCTAAATTCATTTTACCTCTCTTGCGTAAATTGGATCTTCCCTTTTTATTTTATCTACGGATACAGGTCCATTTTGGATTTTTTCATTCAATAGATATAGAAATAAGGCAAAAATGATCGTATAGATAATACTAAACATGATGATTGTAGCAAGAATTTCACTAGCTGCAACATTTAAAGAATTCCCATCACTCGTATAAAGCTGGCCATAAACTAGCCAAGGCTGTCTTCCCATTTCATTTGTGAACCAACCGGTTATATTTCCAAGATATGGAAAGAAAATAGATCCAATAAGTACATATAGAAACCACTTCTTCTCCTCTAACTTTTTTTTCCACATATAGAATAATCCAATCAGAGTAATTAGTATCATCGCACCCCAAGAATAAATCATTAGCCGGTAGGTCCAGTAAACTCCAAATACATTGGGTTTTGGACCTTCAAAAGCATCCATTCCTTTTACTTCTGCGTTGACATCGTGATACGCAAGTATAGATAAGAGATCTGGAATCCATAATAATTTATACATCCTTGTTCCATCAAGACTTGGAGAACCTAAAATGGTAAAAGGAGCTCTCGTTGTTGTCTCCATGAGCCCTTCCATAGCAGCCAACTTCATAGGTTGATGCTCAGCAACCCCCCTTGCACTTGAGTCAGCAGACCATAATTGTAAAAGTAAGGCTACAATTGCCATTACTAAACCCATACGAAGAGTAAATTGAGCAAACCTTTTATGCTTCTTCTTTAAAACATAATATGCTGAAATACTAAGCATAAAAAATATAGGTAAAAGTGCTGCTCCTAAAAGAACATGACCTATACGACTCAAAAAGGAAGGATTAAAATAAACAGCAAATAGATCATAAATCACAGGTCTCATTGCACCATCAGCACCTTTAACTAGGTGATATCCTGCAGGAGTATTCATCCATGAATTAGCAATAACAATCCACCATGCGCTAAAAGTAGCGCCTAATGAAACAAGAATAGTTGCAAGGTAGTGAAACCAAGGTTTAACCTTTCCCCAACCAAGTAACATAATACCTAAAAAACCTGCTTCTAGAAAGAAGGCAAATATACCTTCAGCAGCAACAATACCTCCAAAGATATCCCCTACATATTCAGAAAATCTCGACCAGTTATTTCCAAAAGCAAAAATCTGAACAAAACCTGTGGCTACTCCCATTGCAAAGAATAGGCCAAAAATACGAATCCAAAATTGCGTAGCATCCTTATAGATCTTCTTACCTGTCTTTAAATAAATCCCCTCAAGTAAAACAATCAACCAAGCAAGACCAATTGACATAGGGGGAAATAAATAATGGAAACCAATATTCAAAGCAAATTGAATTCTAGAAAGTAGCAATGCGTCCATAATGAAACCTAGATAATTTTTAATTGATCATATGAATTATAAAATTATTTGTACAATAGTTTGTCTGCAGTAACAAGTGCTGCCATAGCTTCAATAACCGAAACTGCTCTGATAGCAACACATGGATCATGCCGATCAAGCTTCTTATCTAAATCCAATGTTGTCTCTTCTTTATTAATATTCACTGTTTTTTGCAACCTTGCAATCGATGCTGTAGGCTTGAAAGCAACTCGAAATATAATTGGCTTTCCATTAGTAATGCCACCAAGGATACCACCTGAATGATTAGTCAGACAAGAAACCTGATGCTCCTTCACTACAAAGGTGTCATTAGCTTCAGATCCTCTCATACTCGCTACACCAAAGCCATCACCTATTTCAAATCCTTTAGATGCGGGAATTGAAAGCATGGCGCTTGCAAGCATTGCTTCAAACTTTTCATAAATTGGATCACCAAGACCTACTGGAGGAGATAAAATAACGCACTCTATCACACCACCAACAGAATCACCCTCTTCTCTTATTTGTTTTAAA
This sequence comes from uncultured Chlamydiae bacterium, assembly GCA_902609415.1. GTDB lineage: Bacteria > Chlamydiota > Chlamydiia > Chlamydiales > CACLRR01 > CACLRR01. The sequence goes on along the minus strand of CACLRR010000022.1, from coordinate 11,742 downwards.
AGGCGTAACATCTTCTTTTCTGCCTTTTTATCAATACAATTAATCTGACTATTTGTTCTTATTTCTCGATACTGTTCTTGATTGCTTAAAATATCAATATCCTCAGCCTTTATAGCACCTATCTGTTTAATATAAGCAAAAATCTCTACAGGAGCGATAATTTGTTTTGCAATAGCTCCTGCTGCAACGCGGGCTACGGTTTCTCTTGCCGATGCTCTTCCACCACCGCGGTGATCATAAATACCATACTTTTCTAGATAGGTATAATTTGCGTGTGAAGGCCTATAGACCTCCTTAATTTTATCATACCTCGATGAATCACAATCACAATTTTTTATAAAGAGCGTGATCGGAGCTCCAGTGCTCCTTCCCTTAAATACTCCCGATAAAATCTCTAAACGATCCTGTTCTTTTCGTTGTGTAGTATGCTCTGAAAATCCAGGACGCCTAAAATCTACTTCAGCTTGAATTGCCGATAAATCTATAGTAATATTTGAAGGACAGCCATCAATAACAACACCAATACCTTTACCGTGCGACTCTCCAAAGGTGGTAATCTGAAACAATTTTCCAAATGTATTAGAGCCCATTAAACATACCTCATTAGCAACTGAATGCTCTTGTGACAACCTGCATTAATAGTGATTGCCTGCATTTTTTGATAGCCCCCAATTCTTTCTCTATAAAGCTTATGATCCACAGGCTGAGTATACAAATAAACTAGTAGTCCCATCTGAGAAACCAATTCCCTATTTTTTTTACACAATAGACTTCCACCACCAAGGGCTATAATGCTTTTCTTGATCTTAAAAATCGACTTAATCACGGTGCTCTCTTCTTGCCTAAAAAAACTTTCTCCATATTCTTCATAAATCTCTTTTACTGAAAGTTCTCTTTTCCACTTTTTAAAATACCTCTTTTTTATCAACCAATCAGTATCAACAAAAGGACGATCTAATTTTTTAGCTAAAAACTTTCCTACAGTGGTCTTTCCAGCACCTCTATATCCGAATAAAATTAGATTCATCTAAATCTTTGGTAAAATTTTTATAACTTTTATTGACCATTTTCATCGAGTCAATATCTCCCCCGCCAGCCAATCGAAGAGCAATGGTAAGTGTCATGGCTATTCGATGATCCTCATAGGATTTAACACTCGCTGGTTGTAACAATGAAGGATAAATGATCATTCCATCCTCTTTTTCTTCTATTCTAGCTCCCATCTTTCTTAACTCTTTTGTTATTGCAAAAATTCGATCTGACTCCTTATTCCGTGCGATACTTCCTCCATAGATCCTTGAGGGAGTCTCAGCAAAGCAACATATAAGAGCTAATAGTGGCAAACAATCAATACAATTTCCAACATCTCTCTCTATACCATCAAAACTCTTAACCCCACTAAACAAAAACTTACTCTTACTAAACTCAACATCTGCCCCCATTAAGGCTAATATATCAATAAACTCCCTATCAGGTTGCGTATCTTTTCTCTCTAAACCTGAAATCTCAATCTTTTTATGTTTAAGAAACGCATAAGCCATTGGATAGGTTGCGCTACTATAGTCTCCTGGAATAGTCGCATTAAAAGATTCCAAAGTACCCTGAAGACCACCAACTCTATAAGTATGGTTACCATGCATCTCAATATTCAATCCAAGTTTATTTAGCCAATAAAAGGTCACCTCTAGCCATTTCTCTTCTCCTGGATTGATCACCCTAACAGTACTCTTTTCACTCAGTAAAGAAAGTACCATTAAAAATGAGGATACAGGTTGAGAGTCTCTCCCCTCAATCTCATACTCTCCAGCCTTAATAGGTCCCCTAATAATTACAGGTGCATGATCATCATTAAGAGAAGATTTAGCAAAGGCTTTGGCTGATTCAAGTGCATTGAGCAACGCCTTAATGGGCCTTCTATGACAAATTGACTCATCTCCTGTAATCACAGTATAACTATCCATAAGAGCAGATAATCCGGTCATTAACCTAAATACCAAACCTGAATTACCAGCATTAATGATCTGCTTTGTAGAAATAAGCTTACCACCCACACCTTTTACGTCTATATAATCTAAATGCTTATCTACGCTACCTCCTAAAGCCCTCACTGCATCAATCATTCTATCTGTGTCTGGAGAGTCTAAGTAATTAGTAATCTTAGATTTGCCTCTAGCTATTAGAGCAAAAAAAAGTGCTCGCATTGTATGCGATTTTGATGGTGATGCCAGTAACATAGGTTTAAAAATATACAAACAGTGGCTATATTACAATTCAATTCTATTCTACAACAAATAGATTACGCTCATCTCCACTTATATCATCTGCATCCAATTTCCACTGCGTGGATAAATCAATATTTTTAATTTGATCATAGCGAAGATGAAAAGGCAATTTAGAGAGTTCAAAGATGTAAAGTGCATCCTTCCATAATTTACCTATCTTGAAATGGAGTAGTCGATTAATGAGCTGAACGCAAGCACCTATGAGTAGTCCCACATAATAGAAAAAAAGAGTCCTAGAAACAAAAGCTAAACAATTAAGGACTGCCCTAACAAGTCTTTTATTATCGATTTTTTCCTTCATCCTTGCAGGAAATAAACCTAATACCTCTTTGGCAGTCAGCAATCCATGCTTAAGGTTTAATCCCATCTTCTCTCTACCCACATGTGAACCATCGGGCATTGTTCCAATACGCGCATCATAAGACACCTGATGTTGCACATTTAAAAATCCTATAAAAAGCTCGCGATACTTCTGAGATCCTTTTGAATCTTGAAGCATTGTCAAAACACCATCTATTCCTTTCTCCTTAATAAGCGCTTGATTTACTGAGGCTACACTTACAGCAACAGAGGTTCTATCCACAACAGACTTACAATGATGAACTATTGGTAGTTTTAAGGCTTTTACAAGTAAATCTGTTAACACCAATCTTTCATGCACTGTTCTCTGAGGTTCTCCACACATCTCTAAAATCTGTAGAGCCTCTTCATTTCCAATAGATAATTCTTTAAGCTTTGTATAACCTTTGTTATTAATTTCTTTTATAAGACCTCTTCCTGAATAGTCATCATCTAAAAGTTTACTTAATTCATTCATCACACTTAGAGTATGGTGTACATGAATGGGTCTACAATGTACTGTGACCTCCCCCTCTCCACCTTGCACCTGGATGTCAAAAGACTCTTCATAGATTTTATGTTCTTTCTCCAAAGACTCCCTTTCATTTAACGCTCCTGGAGGAGAGAGTTTTAAGGGGTTGGTAAGAGAGTTAACGACATATGTCATTTCATAAGATCCATCCTCCCTTTTATTAATTCCTTGAGAAGTTAATGAACCATGCTCTGTTTTAAAGATACCTTCAGCCTGCAGCCGAGCTCGTTTTAAGGTGTCTGCTCTAGATGCATAACAAATTCTTTCACCATCACCATCAAGATGCACTCTTGCCATGTGTAGATCATCTGTAGAACGATCCCAAGAAGCCGATACAACATTTTTCATCTCTACTCTTTTACCATCCTGGTAATATGAATATCCTTCCATATCAGAATGATGAAAGTATTTTACTAAAGTCTGATATGTCTTATATGCCTTATCCATTCCCTCTCTATAATGAACGCTTGCGTCTATATCAGATCTTTCTTGAGTTAAAGCTACATGAGAAAGCTTTGGCGTATATCCTCCTCTCTCAAATTTAGTTAGTGTTGCTCTTCTATTTAATTCATGGGCTAATAACTCTTCTCTGGAAGAGAAGGTCTTACCTCTTTCTGGACGTGCAGAAGAACCTAAAATTCGATGAACAACAGTAGTTGTCTTAGGATTTCCATATTTAATAGTTGAACCATCTTCTCCAAAATAATCCCTATGCTCTTTTTTAGAGGTAATGGTGGAATTATCCGAAATTAGGGGATAAGTTTCTGAACTTCTATAAGCTAATTCTACTCCCATAGACATAAATAACCTCGCAAATAGAAATAATAACGATATAATTATTACATAATTATATATAATTGTAAAGACAATTTTATACTTTTAAATAAACTAACCGCTTGTTATCAACGACTTAAATTTTTTTGCTTCGATATGATCTACCCTGCAATGGCTTGTTTTTAAAATATTTGGTATAACTATAGCTATTTTATCCCTACTACTATTTTTCTTATCCATAGCAAGCGCCTCGTAAAAATGATCCTTTTCCAAAATATCATCAATATCAATAGCAATATCAAACAAATCTATCATCCTTATTATTTGCTCTCTATGCTCCCTTTTGAGAAAACCAAGCTCCTGTGCAATTAGTGACTCTTTAAGCATTCCAAAACACACACTCCTTCCATGAGACACCTCATACTGTGAGGCTATCTCTACTGCATGTCCAATCGTGTGTCCAAAATTTAAAATCTGGCGCATATCCCTATCTTTTTCGTCTAATGCAACAACGCTACGTTTAAATTTTCTATTTTTAGCTATGAGCTTATCCATAAAGTAAGGATCCAAGCTCACTACCTTTTTTTTGTTATTTAACATGGTTATAATAGACCTCTCCCCTAAAAAGCCATGTTTGATCATTTCAGCTACTCCTTCTAAGACCTCTAATTTTGGTAGGGAGCTCAAAAAGCTAACATCAATCAATGTATCCTTAGCTAAATAAAAGAGACCAAGAAGATTTTTTCCTTCAGAAGTATTTATAGAGCATTTACCTCCAATACTAGCATCAACCATAGAAAGAAGCGTTGTGGGTACAGAAATAAAATCAATACCTCTCATATAGGTAGCAGCAATAAACCCAACAAGATCTAAAACAACCCCTCCTCCTATTGCCACAAGCAAGCTATTTCGACTACAGCCAAGAACAAAAAGCTTATCTTCAATCTCTGCCTTCATCCTTCGACTCTTGCTTGTTTCACCTGAGGGGATCAAAATCACCTCTAATCCTAAAGATGAAATTTCTCTTTCATAAATCTGACCTACCGTTTGGTCTATAAGTAGTACTGTATTCTCATAATGAATTGAATGGGATAAAATGAATTTTTTTAGCATTTTCACCTTTTTAGATACGCATTAATTGGTCTAAACAGCTATATTTAATAAAACCACAACAAAACACAAAATCTATGAAGTTTTTTGTTGTTACAGACTCTACCAGAATACATCAAGCAGAAGATTTAGCACAAAACCTAAATGGTGGTGTGGAGTGGCGCCTTGACTGTTTTAAAACCCTTGATATGGACTACCTTAGATCTCAAGCCTTAAAGGCTAAAACACCGTTTATCTGCACCCTAAGATCAGAGGAAGAAGGTGGTTATTTTAAAGGATCTATAAAGAAACAACAAGATATTCTAATGAGTATCCTTCAAATCCATCCCCCCTTCCTAGATCTTGAAATCAGACTTGGTAGAGACTTCCTATTGGAAATCTCTAAGCAAAAAATAAAGACAAAAATTATATCCTCATTACACTATATGGATATAAAACGCTCCTCTATCTCAAAAATCCTACCTCATTTATTTTCCTTTCCTGGTGACATTCATAAACTAGCTATTATGCCAAAAAATTCCTCAGAAAATCTAGAAATGATTAATACTATTCGATCTGCAAAAAATAATAATACCCCATTTGTAGGCATAATTATGGGGCCATTAGGTAGAAAATTAAGGGAAAAAGGGTTAGAATATGGAAACTACATCTCCTATCTTCCAGCAAACCAGTCAGATAAAATCAATTTAAGTACTGTTTTTCCTTGATGTTATATTGTAAAAAGTAGAAAAAGAAACAAAGACATAAGAGAGAAATGTGAGTTTACTGCACTTTATCAATCCCCTCATCGAGATTATTGTTATTACAATAATCTATAACTACCTCCTATCCTTCTTTTGGAATACAAAATCAATGGACCTAATCCTTGGACTTATAGCCTTCCTTCTTATATTTGCCCTTTCATCTCTCCTACCATTTGCAGTGCTCCATAAACTGATGCTTCTTATAGCTAATGTTGCAGTGATTGCACTCATTGTCATTTTCCAGCCTGAATTAAGACTTGCACTGTCAAAACTCAGTTTTCAAGGACATAAAACACATGAGATCTCTTCTGTCTCTACATTTTTAGATCAAGTTGTATCAGTGACCTACAAGTTAGCAGACAAAAACCTTGGGGCACTTATTATCATCCAAAGAAATAATTCCTTAGAAGATGTGATTAGCTCTGGACATATCATTGATGCAAAATTCTCTACGGAGCTTATTGAGAGTATCTTCCTGAAAAAAAGTCCTGTTCACGATGGTGCTCTTGTTATAGTAGAAGGAAGACTAAGAGCTGTTAATGTAATTTTACCCCTAGCTGATAGCCCCAGTAATAGTTTTGGCACAAGACATCTTGCGGGTATAGGTATATCAACAAAAACTGATGCTATTGCCATTATTGTATCAGAAGAAAGTGGTTATGTATCCCTTGGTATTGATGGTTATTTACTTAGAAGTGTTAAAAAAGACCGCTTTATAAAAATTCTTTCAACTTTCTTTACTGATGATAGCAAAGAAAAAACTTCTATTAAGTCCAAATTCTTCAGCCGGTGGTTTAAGACATGAAAAGTATTCTCTTCAAATTCTTTATTCGCAACTGGTTTAGAAAACTGATTGCCCTTATTTTGGCACTTATTACCTGGTTTGTTCTCAACCAAACACTCATTACTACTAAAACTATCACTGGAGTGGGAGTAAGAGTAATCAATATACCTCAAGGTAATACAATTCAAGGACTTGAAAGCAATGGTTACTTAAATAAACGGATCTCTCTTTCTCTTACAGGGAAAAGAAGATCTATTACAGCACTTGCAGCTCACGATATTGAAGTAACCTTTGATGCATCAACAATGGGTAAGGAGTGGATAGCCTCCGTACGGAAAAACAACCTAACCTCCTTCTCCCCCTCCTTGAGTATTGCAAGAGATATCATAAAGGTTTCTACTAAAAATCTAATCATGAAACTTCAACCTATCACAACAGAAACGATCCCTATATATATATCAAAGCCTGTTGGTGAAGCTCCAAATGGATTCCAATTTCTCGATATCTGGCCCTACCACCTTAATATTAAAGTTCAGGGTCCAGAGCAAACAATACAAAAACTTAAAAATAACGGTATAAAACTCACCTTTAATCTTGAAAAAATAAATAAAAATGAACTAAACAGGCTTGCTAATTCAACCTCTGCTAATGTTATTAGTTATTTTATTCCTAATGATTGGAAAAAAATCTTCTTACCATCAATTAGTGAAGATTCCATTATAATTGATGATCCAGAGGCAAAATTCCTACGAATAGATCTTATTCGAGGTGAGAAATTACCTATAGAATTTCCTATTCCTATAACTATTTTCACCTCATCTAAACTCAATTTTCATACGCCCAAACTTCAAAACTCCCCACTGATTAATTCATCTCAGGATGTAAAGCTGCTCAAAATACCAGTATATTCATCCGGTATTAGTCAGCTTTTTCTAGAAATTATAAAGGATCATGTTGCCCTTTCTATTAATCTAACACCCCATACAGATTTAAATAATATTGACTGGAGCATGCACTTCATTAACTCAAGGCAACTTGAAGATCAATATGTAACTGCAGTACTTACAGACTATTTAGATGATGATTTAAAGATGATGTCATCATTACTTAGACAAGAATATCTGCGCAATCGTTTTAGAAATTATATGCACCGCTTTCAACTTTATACAGAAGCTGGTGATCTATTAAGCCTTAGATTTAAAGTTGAAGGAAAGGAAATTGCAATATCTCATGATTTTCAATAATTTTGAGAGACTCCTGAAATCACATCGAACCACTTTGTAACATCAAGAACACCTTTTAATTTGCTTAATTCCCTAAGAATACACACTCAAAATAATCCAGCCTCAGCTCTACCTTCAAATGTTAATATATTTATAGTTTTTTTTGTTTTTCATTATTTATTGATTTTATACTTATTATAAATGAGCTAGAAAATACTACCAATAAAGTAATAGACTGATATAATGTCGCATCAATCAGAAAGGATTCCATTGGCAAAAAAGATCATTGATTACACCATCTATCTTTTTGTGAGATTGATTAGTCTTACCACCACCTTTATGCCAATGAGGTTAATTGATAGATGTGGAAAAATTGTAGGCTCTCTTTTATTTCAGCTTGTACCCTCCTATAGAAAACGACTCATAACTAATCTCCAACTTGCAACAACCCTTCAGTCTAAAAACAAGAAAGCTCTCGCTAAAAAATCTCTTCAAACTCTCTGTACAACTTTTCTAGAATTTTGCAAGTTCTCTCATATGAAAAACTTTGATAAAATATTCCATAACGAAAATCCAGAGGTTCTTTCGTCTCTTCAACAAAAGCACAAATCAATTATAATTGCCGGATCACACCTTTCAAATTGGGAAGCTCTTATCCTTAATATATCCTATTTAAACAAGACTTTAGCTATTGGAAGACCATTCAAAAATGTATATATATATAAATGGATAACAAAAAATAGAGAACGCTTTCATGGAAAAATAATTACTAGTAAAAACACAATTTCTCAATCTAAAAAAGCTCTAAAAGATGGAAAAATAGTAGGCATTCTCTTCGATCAGACAATGTTAAAAGGTGGTATCGAGACACAATTTTTTGGAAGAACAGTTTGGACAAACCCACTACCTGCACACCTTGCCTATAGAACTAAAAACCCCATCATTTTTTACAGTTGCACCAAACAAAAAGGAAAGTTCCATTTCAAATACTCTTCCCCCTTAGAAATTAATTTTGATAATCCCTATAAGGAAGAGGTACAAAAAATCACACAATCACTATTGAACCTCCTTGAAAAAGAAGTACAAGGATATCCCGAACAATATCTATGGTTACATAACCGCTTTAAAAAAAAACCATCCCATCATGCCAATTAACCGATTTTTCCACCCCATAGATCTTACTCAGAATATATCTTTTTATCTTCCGAAAGAGGAGATCAAACATTTAAAAAAAGTCCTTAGAAAACTTCCTGGTGATCAGATAGATGTGGTCAATGGAAGGGGCACTTTGGCTCAAGGAATCATTCAAGATGACTACTCAATTCATGTCCAATCAACTTCTACACAAGAAAAACCTAAAAAAGAGACTATTCTTATTCAGGCTATAGGCCTTCAAACGCATCTAGAAATGATCATTGAAAAGGGCACAGAAATTGGTATTGATCAATTTTGGCTTTTTTTCTCCACACACTCTACTTCAAACTCCCTTTCAGAAAATAAACGCCTACGTCTAGATAAAATAACTAAAGCAGCTCTTAAGCAGTGCGGTAGACTACACCTACCAAAAATCACAATTTTCCCCTCTAAGGAAGAATTGCCTCAGATTTCTTCTCCCCCTCTACTCATGCATGAACAAGGTAATTCCACAAGTACAATTTCTTCTAAGACACATTCTCCAACGGCTATTGTAGGAGCAGAATCAGGTCTTACAGAAGAAGAGATCCAATTTTTTATAAATAAAAGACAGGCTTATCCCGTAAAAATTCATGAAAACACATTACGCTCAGAGACCGCCGCTCTTGTCTCTTCAATTATTATTCATAAAATGTCGAGAGATGATCTGATCCTCTAACATAGCCCCTTTATCTACTATAAGGCCTTGGCCCGGTAATACCAATACTTCTTTGCCTTCAGGTAATCGAGCTGCAGCATTATATACAGATAGTATGATAGGTATTTTATGCTTACTAAAATAATACATAGCACGCTCTTCAGATAGCTCATCTGCATGTTGAATTAAAATAGCTTTTGCTTTTTTTAAATATTTCTCTTCCTCTTTTGTTCCTTTTAACCTAGTCATAATCACAATCTTATCTTGTAATTCCCTAGTTTTTTTTTGGATCAAAAGATAGGAAATGTATTACACTTCCTTCAACACTATTAGTCTGATCTAAAACACCCTTCCCCTTCGCTATGATGTCACCTATCATCCTTATCATCAATGTGTTTGTTGTATGACTTACGCCATAAGGTCTTCCTGTTGTTACCAGAACCGTATCACCAAAAGAGATCATCTTATTATGAAGTAAATAAGCTGATATATAAGAAAAGCCACGATCAATTTCAGGAAACTTCTCTAAAAGAGGAGTCACGCCTCTTGAAATTGATGTTTGATAATAAGTCACTAAAGAGGGAGTAACTGCCAGGACTGGAATCTTTCTTGGAATACTACCCAGAGACATGGAGGTTTTTCCAGAAACTGTATGTACAATAATCATCTTAGCATTAATATTTTCTGCTATTTCAATAGATGATCTAGACATCGTAGATAAAATATCACTTCCTCCTTGAATATCTAATCTTTCACGGAATAGTCTAGCATCAAAATCCTTCTCTGTCTCTCGTATCACTTCCTTTAACATCGATACAGCTTCAGACGGATAAGAGCCCACTGCAGTTTCACCTGAAAGCATTACACAATCAGCTCCCTCATAGACAGCATTTGCAATATCTGTTAGCTCCGCTCTTGTAGGTTGATGTGAATTAATCATCGATTCAAGCATTTGAGTAGCAACTATCACAGGTTTTAATTGTAAACAGCATGTTCTTATCAACTTCCTTTGAATTGCGGGAAGCTGGGCTAGAGGCATCTCTATTCCAAGATCACCGCGCGCTATCATTATACCATCTGCAACTGCAATTATAGAGTCTATGTTATTAACACCCTCTCTACTTTCAATCTTAGCAATCACTAATATATTTTCTTTTCCAGCTTCTTTTAATAAGTTTCTAATAGCTAAAATATGCTCAGAATGAGATACAAATGATGCAGCAATAATGTCTACTCCATTTTCAAGACCAAATCTTATATCCTCAATATCCTTATTAGTTAGATGATAAATAGAAAATGTCTGACCCAGAATATGTACTGTCTTATTTGAGTGTATAGTACCACCTTCAATAATCTCTATTTCTATATAATCTCGACCTTTCTTTTGTGCAATAGCAGTAATATATCCATCATCAAATATAACCTTAGCAGGGACTTCTATCTCCTTAATCACAGTCGGTTGTGTTAATAATAAATCATTTAAGGCAGAAACCTTCTCAACAAAACGGATTTTATCTCCCTTCTTAACTTCTATTTCCTTATCTAAAAGTGTTCTGATCTCAGGACCTCTAGTATCCAACATCATTGCTATTGGTTTTTCAAGCTCATCCCTTATCTTTTTAAGTCTTTTAATAACAACAAGATGGTCTTCATGACTTCCATGGCTAAAATTAAGTCTTGCCACATTCATTCCTGCTTTAATAAGCTCTCTTATCTGATCTTCATCAGATGATGCAGGTCCGATCGTAGCAATAATCTTTGTCTGTGTCTGTCGCTCTTTCATTAAACTCCCTTTAATGTTAAAATAACTCACCAACTCATTAAAAAACAGTCCCAATCAAAAAATGTATGACCCTTCCCCAATAAAACTAAAAAATGTACATCAACATAACCTTAAAGGTTTCAACCTCAGCTTAAAGCGCAATCAACTTATCGTCTTTACTGGTGTTTCAGGTTCTGGGAAATCATCCTTGGCCTTTCATACACTCTACGTTGAAGGAAAAAAACGGTACCTAGAATCCTTTCCTCACTCTATCGCAAGACAACTTTCAAAACTGCAAAAACCTGATATAGAATCAATTAACTTTCTTCCTCCCGTTATAGCTATTGAACAAACAACACTTA
>CACLRR010000021.1 GCA_902609415.1 uncultured Chlamydiae bacterium | reverse complement strand
TATATTTATAATGGATGTCTCTAAGGAGAGACTTTGACTGATTAGTTTAGATTCTGAGAATAGGATAAGGGTGGATATTGCAAGGAGGCTTATTAGAAATAGAAAGATTACCTCTTTTAGGAGCGTTTTCCATAGTATAGGAAGCATGATACTTTTCTTAATTTTTCATTGATGTTATCCTATTAGTGATTATGGAAAAAGTGAAACAATTTATTTATAAGAATAAAGACTTATTTTCAAAGGTTCTCCTAGGTCTATCTGGAGGCCCGGATTCGATGGCACTCTTCTCATTGCTGCTTGATACTGGGGTGAATATTGATGTTGCCCACGTTGATCATGGGCTGAGATCTGAGAGTGGAAGGGAAGCTCTAGCACTTAAATCCATTGTAGAGGCACGGGGGATAAGGTTTATTCAAAAAAACCTCTCACTTTCACCTGGGAAGGCTAACATCGAGATGAGAGCAAGAGAGGGGAGGTTATCATTTTTTCAGGGGCTTTACGAGAAGGAAGGGTATAGTGCACTAATTCTAGGTCATCATCAGGATGATCTTGTAGAAACAGTGTTAAAAAGGGTTTTTGAGGGAGCCTCACTCTTGAATATCGGAGGAATGAAAAGAGTTGATCAATTTAAAGAGATGAGAGTAATCAGGCCTATGCTTGAAAATACAAAAAAGGAGATTTACCAATACCTAAAAGAAAAAAAAATCGAGTATTTCACAGATCCTACAAATTTTGCTAAAGGTAATTTACGTTCTAAGATGAGAGAGGAGATTATACCTTATCTAGAAACGACGTTCGGAAAGAATATAAGGAGTAGCCTTTTGAATATAGCAACGGAACATCAAGAGTTGAAAGAAAATGTCCTTAGCAGGATAGGATTATTTATCCAAGGAGAGGTAAGCGGACCATGGGGAAGTTTCGTAGAGTTAGGTGAACAGATAGATAGATTTGACCTTTCAATGCTCATACGTCAGATGGCAAAGAAAAGAGGTCTAGTACCTACGCGGAATCAGGTCGAACTTCTTATTGCTATGCATTTTGAGAAAAAAAATGAAAAGCAGGTAGTTATTTCCAATACAATTTGGACTATTGAGAGGAGTATTCTCTTTATTTACTATAAGAGCTGTAATTTTGAATTAGAATATGTGACTAAAGAGGTTAAAGTAGGATGGAAAGATTTATGGAAAGAGCCTCAGCAAACAGTTAGTAAAAAATCAAAACTAACAATACCTAATCTGCAAATGAGACATAAGAGTGGTCAAAAGTTAAAAGATTGGTATAGCAGGCATATGGTGCCTACCTTTCTAAGGAAAAGGGTGCCAGTGTTGGTTGTAGATAAGGTCGTAGAAGCTGAATTCCTAACAAATAGTTGTTTTGACCTTAATCGCTAAAATTCATATAATGATCCTTCCTTTTTTTGCTTGTCTTTTGCAGGGAATTTAGTGTAATAGTAAGAATGGGCAGCTTAATTAACTAATTAAATAAAAAATTAACAAATAAAGTAGGATCACTATGGGGCTTAAAAATAATAATCCTGATCAAAGAAAAAAATTTCCAAATCTATTAGTATTATTTATAATAGGTTTAGTGATCCTCTTTGCGATGCAAAATGTTTCAGATCATAAGAGAGCTGATGTGAATTTCGCTTATCAGCTGGAGCATCTTGTTAATTTAGACTTTTTAGATGAGAAACATAGTAAGAAAACAGCATTGAATGAAAATCTTGTGACATTTCATGGGAAATTTAAAGAAGAGCTCTCTGAAGATGGAAAAAATCGCTACCAGTACTTATATCTTTTGAGTCAGTATAAGGACCTATCTACAGCGAAACTAGAGCTAGTCAATTCCTTGTCTGCTCTAAAGAAGACTGTAGAGACGGATGTGATTAATTTTTATGAACTTTATGGAAGCTCACCTTACAGGTCACATATAGAGATTCTTCCGCAAAAGATAGATAGTGATGGAATAAATTCAATTATTATCAGTCATTTTAAGGATCCATCAAAAAATTCACTTGTTCATCTTACTCAGGAGTTAAGTACACTTAAAAATAGTCAGAATCCTTCAAATGAAGCCTTTATATCGTATGGACAGAACCTAAGTAATTTAGTAAGAGGTTTTAGAAGCTTAGGGATAGCTGACCTAGCACTCAAGGATAAGCTATATCGACTATATGAAAAGGTAGGTGTATTACTAGAAGATAGTAAAAATGGTAGAAATGTATTTGTAGAAGGCTATGAGTCGGTGATAATCGGATTAAATGAAATTGCCGGAACCCTAGAGAGAGAAAAAAATAGTATCTCTTTTTATGATTTACGTTCTGTAAAAGAGTATGTTGAAAAACTAGAGCAGTATGAGGACATATCAGCAACATTTATAAAGAAGAATGCGCAGCTAGAAAAGGCAAGGAACAGGGTTGCCGGAGTAACATGGTTTTTTAATAACAAGCAGTTATCAACTAAGAGTTTAGAGAAAGAAAATAATGAGTTATATCAACAGTGGTTTGCCCAGACCAAGTCTGAATATGAACAATTCTATGTTAATAAGGGGCTATCATTTAAGACTCCTGATCAGAAAGCAACACTTGTGCTAGATAAAACATTCAGAAGTGAAGAGCCAGCGCCTAATTACTTGAGTTATGTCTTTACGATTATGCCGATCGTATTAATTGCAATGCTATTATACTTTGTTTTCTCAAGACAGATGAAAGGAATGGGAAACTCGGCAATGTCCTTTGGTAAATCTCCACATAAACTTGCAAAGGATCAAAAGAAAGTCACGTTTAAAGACGTTGCAGGAATAGATGAAGCAAGGGAAGAGCTTGAAGAAGTAGTTGATTTTTTAAGTGCACCACAGAAGTTTAGAGAGCTCGGGGCAAGGATACCTAAAGGAGTACTACTCGTAGGGCCCCCAGGAACAGGTAAGACATTAATTGCAAAAGCAGTTGCAGGTGAAGCAAATGTTCCTTTTTTCTCTATATCTGGATCTGATTTTGTTGAAATGTTTGTAGGTGTGGGTGCTTCTAGGGTAAGGGATTTATTCACTGAAGCAAAGAAAAATACTCCATGTATCATATTTATCGATGAGATCGATGCAGTTGGAAGACACCGTGGTGCTGGTATGGGTGGAGGTCATGATGAAAGAGAACAAACATTAAATCAGCTCCTTGTTGAGCTTGATGGATTTGGTCCACAGAGTGGTGTAATTATTATTGCAGCTACAAATAGGCCAGATGTACTAGATAAGGCATTATTAAGACCAGGTAGATTTGATAGGCAGGTGGGGATACATCTACCTGATCCTTCTGGAAGATTTGAGATATTAAAGGTTCATGCAAGGAACGTTAAGCTTGCGCAAGAAGTAGATTTAATGGCCATAGCACAAATGGCAACCGCATGTAGTGGTGCTCAACTTACAAATATAATAAATGAAGGAGCACTTTATGCAGCAAAGAGGCATAAGAAACATGTCACGCAATCAGACCTTGAATATGCGGTTGAAAAGGTTATTTTTGGTAAGGAAAGTAGATCAAGACAGATAAATAAGGAAGACCTGGTAACAACAGCATATCATGAGGCTGGTCACGCCCTTATTGCAGTGCATCATGATGTCCAGGATCCAATCTATAAGGTCACAATAATACCCAGAGGTCAAGCTCTAGGGGTAACTCTCTTTAATGTAAAGAATAATAGAGTAAGCTATAAAATTGAAGAACTGTTGAATCAGCTTGTTGTGCTCTGCGGAGGGAGAATAGCTGAGCATATTATTAATGATGGAAATGTTAGTAATGGAGCCATGCAAGATATAAAACAAGCAACAAGTATTGCAAGATCAATGGTATGTGAATGGGGAATGTCTGATTTGATAGGTATGGTAAATTGCTCAGATAGTGGTGATGGTTCCTTGATAAGCGGCTATCATGAAAGACCTTTTTCAGATGAGACAGCACGTATTATAGATCAGGAAGTAAAGGCTATGATAACTAAGGCTTATGATCAGGGAGTTGAAATACTAACGAAAGAGAGAAAGAAATTAGATCTTATGGCAGAAATGCTTCTAAAATATGAGACGTTAGATAGAGAAGATGTGTATGCAATATATGAAGATCGTTGGAGTATAGAGGAAAAAGAGAAAAGGATTGAGAATGAGAAGTTAAAGGCTAAAATTAAGCCTCCAGAGATTAATAAGGCAATAAAGACTGATGTAATGAAGCAGAATCCGAGGCCGAAACCGGCATAACCTATGCTAGTTAAAAAAATAGCTAATCTGCAGTCATATTATATCGCTACCCCACATATACCAATATAAAATAGGTGATAATACTAATTTATATCGAATTAATATTCTTCATATCCTGAAAAATTCTATATCTTTCCTAATCTGTTATAATAAAAAAAAATAATAGAAAAAGGAAAAAATAGTGAAATATTCATCGATTAGGCAAATAGAAAAAAGAGATGTTAGGAGGAGAAAAAGAAAAAAAGAAGTTATAAGATATAGAGGTAGAAGAAGATGAATCGCCTGATCTTTCTAATTCTAGCCATTTTACTACCTTTTGTATCTCTTAAGGGTAGTCGTCATAACTGTATAAATGCGAGATATAATAATTTATATAATTCGAATCATTATGCATCACTTCCTCTATGTAATGGAAATAGGATCCATTATAATAAGGAAACACATGAGATTATTTATTATAACAGATTGTATTATCAGAAAAAAGATCATCAATATAAAAATAATGAAGATCCAATAATTGAATTTTATTTAATCTCTGAGCTTTCTAGTGAAACAAAGTTCCATTTAAGACAACTTCAATCAGTATTGGGGCTAGAAGAGGGTGAGAAATGGCTTCATTTAGGCGTTACGAGAAAACAAGCATTGGTAGTTATCACAGAGACTAGTATTTATTGGATTGTGGCTGGCAAGCCCTCATTTCATCTAATATTTGAACGAGGTTTAGATATATGAATAGAAAAAATATATGGAGTTTATTAATTGCTTGTATATGCTCAATTATGTTTTCTTCTATTACTCTTGGAGATACTTTTCACTCACTATCAACTATTGGAAAAGTGCGAACCAATAATTTAGATAAAGAAGCAATACATAATGAAATTAAAAAGTTGCCAAACTCTTATAATCCTTATACCTATTATCAACTAAGTGATAAATCAATTCTGTTTTTGACATCTGGACAAGTTTACCAAACAAAGCCTACAGTCAGAAAGGGTAAATACTGTGGTTCAATTAAGGATGCAGGATCTATTATCTGGGTGATTGATCTTACTAATGACTCGAGAAAGATGAATATACTTAATGCTCTTTCAAAAAGAATGAAGGTAACACCACTTAATAATGAAGATATTACCTGTATTATTCGTTTTAGTAGAGATGCATATTTTGTATTAACTTCAAAGAGATCTTTTTTTGTAAAGGTTAGAGGGTCTGAATATCAACTCCAAATCTTTAGGATAAAGAATTTGTAATATAAAATCCCCTTTCTTATGAAAGAGGATTTTGTTCTATTTATAGGAAGTAAATTACTCCTAATAGATAGAAAATTGCTTAATTAGGCACTTTTTTATCTAACAAGCTTTGGTGGCTTGATAAGGGTAATTGTTGATCCATTATTTGAGCTTTTTTCTTTAGGATCTGTTTGTCTAGATTCAATTTTTTTTTTAGGAGCAGTATCTTTTTGTGTATCTGTCTTTGTTAAAAGAGCTTTTCTACTAAGTCTGATCTGCCCACGATCATTTACTTCAAGCACCTTGACTTCAATCTTTTGTCCCTCTTTTAGGTGTTCTTCAACCTTATTAACTCGTTCATGTGCAATTTCTGAGATATGAAGTAAGCCTTCATTGGTGCCAACAATTTTTACAAAGGCACCAAATGCCTGGAGTTTAGTAATTGTTCCTTCATAGACCTTGCCTACCTCAGGCTCTTCAACCAGATTCTTAATCATTTTTAAAGCTGTGTCTATAGATTCTTGACTATCAGAAGAGATAGAAATCTCACCAGTATCATTGATATCAACAGTAGCACCAGAGGTTTCAATAATTGATTTTATTGTTTTACCACCACCACCAATAACAATTGCTATTTTGCTCACAGGAACCTTTAGTGTAGAAATCTTAGGCGCATATTTAGAGAGTGTTGTAGAGGTTGCTGGGCATGCTTTGTGCATTTCTTGAAGGATATGAAGCCTGCCTTCCTTAGCCTGCATGAGTGCACTTTTCATGATGTCTTGTGTTATCCCTTCCACTTTGATATCCATTTGGAATGCTGTAATTCCAGTAGCATTCCCTGTGATTTTAAAATCCATATCGCCAAGTGCATCCTCTACACCGAGGATATCTGAAAGAATTTCGAACTTGTTGTCCTCAAGAATAAGTCCCATGGCTATCCCTGCGATAGGTGACTTAATAGGTACACCTGCATCCATCATCGCTAAACTTCCACCACATACAGAGGCCATTGATGAAGAACCGTTTGACTCAGTGATGTTAGATTCAATTCTAATGGCATAAGGGAAATCTTCAAATTTTGGAAGAGATGCTTTGAGTGCTCTTTCAGCAAGATTACCATGACCTACCTCGCGCCTTGCTGCAGGACCTACTCTACCTACCTCACCTACAGAATACGGAGGGAAGAAGTAGTCAAGATTAAAGCGTTTAACACTGTCACCTTCAACAATATTTTCATGTTTTTGAGCTATGGATTCAGGCCCCATTGTACAGGTTACAAGACTTTGAGTCTCCCCACGAGTGAAGAGAGAGCTTCCATGGGTTCTACTTAAAAATGATTGTTTGATTGAGATGTTTCTGATCTGTGTTGGGTTTCTGTTATCAGGACGTTTCTTTTCTGTGATAATTTTATTTCTAAGGATCTTTGCTCGTACTTTTTTTTGTAACAGATTTGACTTCCGCAGAGGTGTATTTTGAGTTTTCTTCCTGAGAGTAATCATCATTAATGGCTGTGTTGATTTCCTCGAGCTTTTCATCTCTTTCCATTTTATCTTTTATAGCAAAGGCAGCAGCAAAAGATGGTGAGAATTTCTTTTCAATTTCTGTGATTAGTTCTTCTGGAAGTGCGGTTAGCTTAGGTGTCATTTTTTCTTTGCCATCTGTAAGGGCCCAGTCGCTAAGTTTTTTGCAGATCGTCTGAATTTTTTCATGCCCTTTGGCGATTGCATTGAGTACCTGCTCTTCTGTAAGGAAGTCACAGTAGCCTTCAATCATTAAGATCGCCTTTTCAGTACCAGCAAGAAGTAGGTCAAGTTTTGATTCTTCTTGCTGTTCAAGCGTTGGATTGATAATAATTTCGTTATCTATCATACCTACTTGAACTGAAGCTACTGGTTCAACAAGAGGTATGTCTGATAGAACAAGGGCTGCGGATGCTGCAGTAAGAGCAAATGATTCTGGAGATAGTCTCTTATCGTAGGAGAGGACATATGTTAATACTTGGACTTCATTGTGAAATCCCTCAGGAAACATAGGTCTTAAGGGCCTGTCGATCAATCTACTGGTTAGTATTTCGCGATTTGAGGGTCTTCCTGCTCTTTTAAGGTAGCCACCTGGTGCAGATCCTATTGCTGAAAATCTCTCCTGGTGATCAATACGAAGGGGAAGGAAATCAACATTTTCCATCGGTTCTTTAGAGGCACAGGCAGTAGCGAGGATTGTCATGTCTCCACACTTTAATATTACTGAACCATTAGCTTGTCTTGCAACGGTTCCAGATTCAAGCGTAATACCTAATCCATCAATTGCAATTGTAGTCTCTTTTGTACTCATCTATTTTTTCCCTTCGGTAATTTGATTTGTTTTTATTTTCTCAAGCCCAGTTTTTTTATTAAGGCTTGGTAACTCTCTTTGTCTTTTCTTTTAAGATAATCTTGAAGTTTCTTCCTTTTTCCCACTAATTTAAGTAAGGATCGTTTAGAGTTGTGATCTTTTTTATTTTCCTTCAGGTGATCGTTTATGTTCACAATTTTTTGTGTGACTAGCGCAATCTGAACGCCAGCTGATCCTGTATCGTTTTCATTATGTTTGTTTTCTTTAATGATTTCTGCTTTTTCTTCTTTGGTCATGCTCATTGGTGTTCTCCTGAGATAGTTCATATATTTTTAAATTTAACTCACATAGTCTAGCAGCATGATTATAATAGATCAATCATTTTTACAACCGTGAGTTAGCAAGATCGCAGGATTGGTCAATCACTTTTTGAGATTTAGTTTTTTAAGGATAGCTTGGTATCTCTCGACATTTGTTGTGCTAAGATAGTTCAGAAGTTTTCTTCTTCTACCAACAACTTTTAGAAGATTTAGTCTTGAATGGCTATCATGAGGATTCAGTGCTAGGTGTTCATTTAATTCTTGAATTGTTTCTGTATGCAGTGCAATTTGTACATCTGCAGATCCTGTGTCCTTTTTATGAAGCTGGTGCTTTTTAGTGATTTGATCTTTAGTTTGTTTGTCAATACTCATTTATTATGCTCCTGCTCAGATGAAATAAAACGTTTCACTTATTCTATCAGCTCAGCTTATAATTTGCTAGGGATTTTAACTGAAACTCAGGTGACATGCTTGATTGATCATGAATACTTCATGTCCATTGCTTTGGAGGAAGCTGCTAAGGCATATGATGAGGGAGAAGTGCCTGTAGGTGCTGTTATTGTATATAGAAATCAAATTTTAGCTACTGGATATAATAAAGTGGAACAGTTGAAGGACTCAATGCAGCATGCAGAATGTGTAGCGATTAGATCAGCAGCTAAGAAAATAAATAATTGGCGTTTGAATGGGGCTATTCTTTATTCTACTCTAGAGCCTTGCGTGATGTGTTCAGGTGCTATTTTCCAAGCACGTATTGCCAAGGTAGTCTGGGGAGCGCGAGATCTCCGTACAGGGGCTAGTGGTTCCTGGGTTGATCTTTATTCTTTAAAGCATCCCCTACATCAGGTAGAATCGCTTGGTGGGATAAAGGAGCAGGAGTCTGCTTCTCTGCTTAAACGTTTTTTTGAATTACAAAGGAAAGGAGGTATTTGCTGTGAGTGATGTATTAGATGGAATTGATAGAATTTGTGATGAGTTGGTTGCTTATCATACAGACCAGCTACATAAAGTAGCTAAAGAAATTAAGCCAAACGTTACCTATGATGATTTAATGCAATCTTTTGACTATCCAGAGATGGAAAATTGTCCGTTTTTTAAGTATCAAGAAGGACTTTTAGCAGGAATCAGGGTTGCCTATGCTGCTATAAGAGCTGATCTGAACTCTAGCTAGGTAACTTTTATCTTAGAGGTGAATTTTGAGTTCTTTATCAATATTGTGTTGCTGAGGAGGGTGTTTACTTAATAGAATTTTGTTGTCATCAATATCGTTATAATAGTTAACGTGTGTAGACCGGTGTTGCTCTAATGGTTATTAGTAATGAGTTGTAGTTGTAATTAATAATTTTGTGCCTGAGAATTGTAGCCTGAGATTTTATTTCCGACTAGAGGTTGCTGGAGAAATGAAAGGTTTAGTTTCTAATCTCTTTGTTCTTTTTTAATCCGCCTAGAGACTCTTCTAAGTTTGATTTTTTGAAAAAAAGTTAGAGATTTGTAGCCATTCTCAGAGATCTTAGAGAGGCAGGCATTAACAAAGTCCTCATCTTCAAGAATAAGATCACCTGTCTTAAAATCATATCTTCGCGCTTTTCGTGCATAGGATGAGAGAGAGCTGTCTTTTTTTTTGAATAAAGACCTTAATTGATCTGTAAGTTTGAGCAAGGATGTTTCAAATCCCATAAGTGAAATATAGGGACTGTGGCTTTTCCAAGATAGGAGTGCAAAAAAGTACCCGAAGAGGATCGACGTAATATTTGCATAGAAGATTGTATATAGGCTGTTAGATAGGTCTGTGATTAGAGAGGCTACAAGTATAACAGCAATAATATTTTTAATTTTAATTTGGAGGTTGAATAGAAGGATTGTACTGGCTCTAGGATATAGAAAGGCTGAGGCAATAAAGAGGGCGTGAAGTATGGGGGTAAATCCATAGAAGTATCCATTAATAAGTATATTTTGAGAAATTGTTGCGGCTATACCTGCTGCAAGGGTAGCTCCAATAATAAGGATGATAAGTTGTTTTTTACTCTTAGCGTAATAAATAATTGATGCTATACGTGCAAAAAAGAAGAGATTAAGTCCAATAGATAGGAGGAAGAGGAAATCAACTGGTTGCCCTGGTGAATAGAGTAGGGGGTAGGTGATTAGTTGCCATATAAAACCGTGTGTAATTCCCCAGTGTGATAGGGAAAGGAGTTTGGTCCAGGTAGTAGCTGTTGGAAGAAAAGAGAAGACGGGATCAATCAGTGCTAAAAAAATATTGAAACCTAGCAGTGTAAAAACAATCTTTAATATAAATTTAGGAGTCATCTTGTTTTATCTGGGTTTAGTCTTATTTCAGAAGTAAGTATAAGGCAATGAAGGGTAAATTTCAAGTTTTCCTTGTTCTAAAATTGTTGTAATGCGTACACTATTTTACCATATTTAAGGTCGAGGATGAAGATGAAAAAGAATATACACCCAGAGTATCAAAAAGTACTAGTTGAAGATATTAGTAATGGTACAAAGTTCTTAGTAGGTACAACCTGCAAGCCTAAGGAGACAAAGAGACACGATGGTAAGGAGCACCCTTATATGAAAGTTTCTGTTTCTTCAGCATCACACCCCTACTACACTAAAAAACAGAAATATATAGATACAGAGGGAAGGGTTTCAAAATTTCAGAAAAGGTATGCTAATAAGACTACACCTAAATCAACCTCATAAGTGGATGATTAGTGAAGATCATAGCTAGAGTAAAGGAATTACTTAAGGATCTTTATAGAGTAGAAGAGAAATTAAGTTCGTCATCTACACTACAGGATCCTCTTCTGTTTAAAGAACTTTCTCAACATCATAAATATCTAACTAATCTTAGGGACTCAGTAGATACTTATGATGCTTTGAAGCAGGAGATTCTCGACAATAAGGAACTACTCTCTTTAGAACAAGATCCAGAGGTTCAAGATTTATTAAGAGAACAAAATCGCGAGTTCTCCAGTAAGATTGAAAAACTGCTTATACAGATTGAAACATTACTTGTTCCACCAGATCCAAATGACGATAGGAGTGTTGTTGTCGAATTGCGTGCTGGGACAGGGGGTGACGAAGCAGCTCTGTTTGTTGGTGATTGTGTCTCGATGTATCAAAAGTTTGCAGCTTCAATGCGTTGGTCTTGTGAAGAACTTTCAGCAAATGAGTCACAGCAGGGTGGGTTTAAGGAGTATCATGTTGTCATTACAGGCCCAAATGTTCATAGATATATGCAATATGAAGCAGGAACACATCGGGTACAGAGGGTTCCTGTAACAGAGACTCAGGGAAGAGTACACACGTCAGCTATTACAGTCGCTGTAATGATGGAGCCTGATGAAGAGGAGAAGAATGAGAAGATAGAAGAAAAGGATTTAAGGATTGACACCTATAGAGCCTCAGGAGCTGGAGGTCAGCATGTAAATACAACTGATTCTGCAGTGAGAATTACTCATATCCCTACAAACATCGTAGTTCAGTGCCAGGCAGAAAGATCACAAATTAAGAATAAGGAAAAAGCGATGCGACTATTGAAGACTAAAATAGTTGAGGAAAAGCGTATCGCGCAGCAAAAAGACATCTCTTCAATGCGATCATCTCAAATTGGATCGGGAGATAGATCCGAGAGGATTCGCACATATAATTTTCCACAGAATAGACTTTCTGACCATAGAATTAATTTAACTCTTTACAAACTAGAAGAGGTTATGGAAGGAGGTTTAACACAGGTAATTGATCCAATAATTGCCTTTTATCATCAAAAAAAAGTTGAAGATTCGGGTGTCTAGAAATCGAGATCTTAGAGACCTTCGCCTTAAGGCTGAGCAATTATTTCCAGGAAATACAGAAGATGCGTATCTCTCTTATAAGGGTAGGCTTGAAAAAGGTGAGCCGATTGCTTATATACTGGAAAATATAGAGTTCTTTGGCAACACTATCCATTTGAATAGAGATGTATTGATACCTAGGATGGAATCTGAGATATTGCTTGAAATGGCATGTAAGGAAATAAAGCATCGCTCATTTGAAAATAAAGCGTTACTAGATCTTTGTTGTGGAAGTGGAGCTTTAGGCCTTGGCGCAAAGCGTGAATGTCCTGAGTTATTAGTTACACTTTCAGATATTTCATCTGACGCTATCAAGGTGGCTACCAAGAATTCTGAGGTGAATAACCTCGACGTTCAGATTATACAAGGAGATTTTTTAGAGAAGATTGAGGATCAGTCGGTAGATTTTCTTCTATTTAACCCACCTTATATTTCTAAAAAAGAGTATGAATCCCTTGAATGTGCGGTTCAATATTTTGAACCTAAACAAGCCTTGTTGGCCCCAGAGAAGGGGTTGTTCTTTTATAGGAAGGCTCAGGAAGAGTTGCCGCGGGTTCTTAAAAGTGGGGCTCAGTTATTTTTTGAAATTGGATATCAACAAGGAGCAGCACTAATTAAAATTTTTTCTAGCACTTTTTGGAAAAATACAAGGGTCTTAAAAGATTGGTCAGGATTGGATAGGTTCTTTTTTCTTGAAATTCAATGAATTTTTGACTAAGATTGATTCATAAAATCCATGGTGAGTGCTCAATGTTTAGCGGGTTAGCGGGAAAATTTAAAAGTTTATTTGAAAAGTTTGAGGGGCAGAAGGCCCTAACCTCGGAATCAATTGCAGATGCTGTTCGAGAAGTTCGAGTAGCTCTTCTTGATGCGGATGTTAATTTCAAAATAGTCTCTTCATTTATTAAGCGAGTCAAAGAAAAAGCGATTGGCAGAGAGCGAGTAAAAGGGGTCTCTTTTGGAGATCAATTTATTAAAATTGTGCACGAGCAATTAGTAGATTTAATGGGTAAGGAGTCCTCTTCACTTAATCTAAATAGTCCTTGTCCTATACTTTTACTTGTAGGTCTTCAGGGTAGTGGTAAGACAACACAAGCTGCAAAATTATCCCATTATTTGAAGGATAAATCCCATTGCAAGAAGCCGCTTCTTGTAGCTTTAGATCTCCAGCGACCATCTGCAATTGAACAGTTGCAGGTTCTTGGAAAAAAGATTGATGTGGATGTCTATGCTGATTTGAAGCAGAGGAATCCAGTTAAGGTTTTAAGGTCAGCATTAGCATTTCAGAAGAGTGAAGGACATGATCTGATTATACTAGATACTGCAGGAAGATTGCATGTTGATGAACAACTAATGGATGAGCTTGCAGAAATAAAAAAAATAGCAGTACCTGATGAAGTTCTATTTGTGGCAAATAGCGCTACAGGACAGGAGGCTGTTGTAATTGCTAAAGAGTTTAATGATAGGATTGGAATTACTGGATCTGTCTTAACCATGCTAGATGGGTCAAGCAGGTCTGGGGCAGCAATTTCGATTATGGAGGTGAGTGGGAAGCCGCTCAAGTTTGAGGGTGTGGGGGAGCGTATAGAAGATATTCAACCGTTTAATCCCACCTCTATGGCAGATCGTATTCTTGGTATGGGTGATGTCATTAATCTTGTAAGAAGAGCAGAAGAACAGTTTAATCAAAAAGAGCAGGCTGTTTTAGAAAAAAAGCTTAGAAAAGCAACATTCACCTATGACGATTATTTAGCACAGATGAAAAAGCTTAAGAAGATGGGGCCACTAAAAGCCCTAATGAAGATGGTTCCAGGGTTTTCTGAGATCGAAGATTTTTCTTCACAAGAGCTAGAACTTCTAAATACGGAATCTATGATACTATCTATGACAATGAAAGAGAGGCTTTGTATGTGTGAGATGATTCCTACTAGAAGGATGCGTATTGCTAAGGGGAGTGGGACAGGAATTCATCAGGTCAATAAAATGATCAAGAATTTTAAGCAGATCAAGAAGATGATGAAAAATATGCCAGCAATGAAGAAGAAGCTTGAGAAGTCTGGCAAGATGCCAATGTCTATGGATCAGCTGCGAGAGAAGTTCTAGGTTTTTATTATATAATGCATTAATTTAGCTCGTATTTTATAGAAAGTTTTTTTTAGGAGCCTATACGCCTAGATCGACTTTATTGTGTACTTTTCTTTTGATTATCTTTTCATGTCTGGGAAGATTCACAGAGTATTGGTGTAGTTGGATGTAGCTAAACTCATCGATAGTGGTTTGATTTTTGATTCAATAATTGAAAGGTTTGAGGTTTTTGCTTTCGATTGAAATAATTTGTCTTTCCCATATTATAAGTTGCATAGGAGAAAATTTTGATCGTATTATTTTAGACTTCCTGGCATACTAGGCACGTTAATGATTAAAGGAGTTTTTACAATGTTAAAAATCAGACTGAAACGGGTTGGTAGGAAAAATAGTCCAGCCTATAGAATCGTAGTCACTGACGCAAAAAATCCCAGGGATGGAAAGTGCTGTGATAAACTTGGGCACTATCAGCCTTTAAATAAAAATGAAAAAGAACAACTTGTTGTTGATCTTGAAAGATTAGCTGACTGGATAAAAAAAGGTGCCCAGCCAACTGAAAAAGTAAAGCATCTTTTAAAAAAAGGTGCTTAAGAAGAGCTAGTAGCCTTGTTCTTTTACTGTAGTAGTCATGGATATTGATATATTAACTTTATTCCCCTCTTTTTTTGAAGGTCCTTTTTCTACCACTATGGTAGGAAGGGCTCTATCTAAGGGGCTGGCAACTGTTAACGTTTCAGATATTAGAGACTATGCAGAGGATAAGCATAAGTCTGTTGATGATGCTCCTTATGGAGGTGGTCCAGGGATGGTTCTCAAGCCGGGACCATTGGTTAGAGCAATACAGAGTGTAAGAAGGGATGATTCTTATGTGATTTATCTCTCTCCACAAGGAAAGACACTTAATTCAACGATTTGTGAGGAATTGAGTCAAAATCACAAGCACATAGTGCTAATATGTGGTCATTATGAAGGGATTGATGAAAGAGTGGTTGATTTAGAAGTAGATGCAGAAATTTCAATAGGTGATTATGTGATGACACATGGAGGACCTGCAGCTGTTGTATTAGTTGATTCAGTATTAAGATTTGTTCCGGGTGTTCTCGGGCATGACAATTCTGCGTATGAGGATAGTTTCCATATAGATTCAATCTTTGATACACCAAAATATACCAGACCTAAAACCTATCAAGGAATGGATGTCCCAGAGGTTTTATTGAATGGTCATCATGAGAAAATTAGAATGTGGGGTGAGGAGCAGGTTCTAAAAAAGCTAAAGAAAAATCGCCCAGATTTAATAAGAGAGTAATAAAGGAGAAAAAATGCAAAAGCTAATGCAAGAGATAGAAAGTAAGTTTTTACTGAAGGATAGAGAGGGTTTTTCAATAGGAGACACTTTAAGGATTAGGCAAAGGATTGTTGAGGGTGAAAAGGAGAGATTACAAACATTTGAAGGTGTTGTAATTGCTAGAAAAGGAAAAGGGATTAATACAACAATTAATGTTTGTAAGGTGACTAATAATATCTATGTTGAAAGGGTTTTTATTCTTCATAGCCCAAGATTAGAGAATATAAAAGTTACAAGAAGAGGAAAGGTGAGGCGTTCAAAGCTATTTTATCTTAGAGAGAGAAAAGGAAAGAGCGCACGCGTTAAAGAAAGACTTACATAAAGAGAGTAGATGCAGTCTGGAATTAAGATAGAGTGTGGAGTGGATGAAGTAGGTAGGGGGCCACTTGTGGGCCCAGTAGTTGCTTGTGCTTTAATTCTTCCTGAAAAGTTTGAGGATATTGGACTTAATGATAGCAAGAAGCTTTCGCCAAAAAGACGTGCATTAATCTTTGATTTATTGGATTGTGATCCAGAAGTACATTATTCTATTTCCTTTGTACATGCAAAGGAGATTGACCAAATAAATATACTTCAGGCATCACTACTGGCTATGAAAAATGCAATTAATGCTCTTGAAGTAGTTCCTCAAAAGGCTCTCATTGATGGTAGATATGCACCTGCAGTTAATATTGAATGCGCGACAATTATAAAGGGTGATCAAAAGGAAAAGTCAATAGCAGCAGCATCAATAATGGCAAAAGTTGTGCGTGACCGATGGATGCTTGATCTACACCAACAATTTCCATATTATGGTTACGATAAGCATAAGGGGTATCCAACACGGTTACACCTTCAAGCCATAAAAGAATATGGCATCAATGAGCATTATAGAAAATCGTTTGCACCGATTAGGGCTCTTTTTCAGGAGATTAAATTATGATCAAGAGCATGAGTGCTTATGCTGAAGTTTGTGCGCATATTGGAAATAAAACCTATTTCCTTGAGGTGCGGACACTAAACAGCAAAAGAAGGGATATTTCTTTAGTTCTGCCTAAAGATCTTTTCTTTTTAGATTTTCCCCTCAGAGCACAGATGCAATCTCTTTTTACAAGGGGTCACTTGAATATAAAGGTGACTGAAAAGATCCTAGAGAATGATCACCAGAATATTTTGGGGGTTGATGAGGAAGCATTGGGTTGCCTTTATTCACAATATCGCAAAATGAAAGAACGTCTAAATATTGAAGATAGTTTGCCCCTTGATTATTTATTAACCCTCCTAAAAAATAGAAGTAAATCAGAGAATGATCAAAAGCAGATAGCTGAGTTATTGACTGCATTGCTTGAAGAAGGATTTAATCAGCTAGAAGAGATGAAAATAGATGAGGGTAAAGCTATATATCTGCAGCTCAAGGAACATGTTGAAGTGATTGCAGGAGAGTTGAAGTGCATTAAAAAGCTTGTAAAGGGATCGGAAGACTACTATAGAGATAGGATTATAAAAAAGTTAGAGGATATTGATGTGTTGTCTACGCCTGACCAGGATAGGATCTATCGCGAG
>CACLRR010000020.1 GCA_902609415.1 uncultured Chlamydiae bacterium | reverse complement strand
TGAAAGATGAAAGTTACCACCCTTATTCTGCTTAGCTAGGGTTGTCATCTTCAAATCGGCAATACGAGATCGATAACAGGTTTTTAATACCGCCTCTGCTACATCAAGAAACTTGTCTACAACAGTTTTACGCATAGTTTAACTTTTCTTATACTTAATCTGCGTAACGCTCTTTCTAGTCCTTTTAGTCTTAGCAGAATCAACCTTTTGTACCTTCTTCTTCGCAGTCTTCTTCTTAACAGCTCCACTAAAAAGACCAGATAATTTTGATCCCTTAGATTCCACCTTTACACCTTCCAAAGCAGCTTGAATCTGCTTATCTCCTGAAGAAGTTGGCACTTCTACGTCCTGAAGCTTAGATGATATGTGACGTAAGGACTCTAAACGCTGTGATAACACTTCTAACTTAGAATCAACCTTAACCTTCCTCTCTCCCTTCATTGATGCTAAGAGGTGCTCATCACTCTCAAATCTAGTAGAAAAGCTAACAGCATTTGGAGAATAATCTGGTGAAAAATGGAAAGGGCGCATCTCTTTAGGGATAGTGTGATAAATATCGTCTGTAAGCTGTGGCTCTGCATCAACTGAAGCTGTCTGCTTAGGAGGACGTCCCCTTTTAGGCCTTGGGTTAGTGGCCTCTTTTGTGTAATACGAGTCTGCCTTTGCTTCAATTACATTTCTTGCAGATTGAATATCCTTTGGAACCTTCTTCTCGAAAAGTGATTCTTTAAGCTTTTCAACAGTTGGCTTAGGTAGCTCCAAATCCTCTTCAAAAACAAAGCGTATCTCCTTTTGACGGAGAAATTCAATCACACGAATCTTTGATCTTTCATGATAGAATGTTTGCCACTTATCTAATTCTGTTAAATGATCATAAATATATTCTAAAAAATTCTCCCTCGCTTCCTTTTGAGATATAATATCTAAAAGTTTTTCTTTTGTATCAATGTCATATACTTTTTCATTGACAAAACTCTCCATTAATTTCTTAGTCTCATAAAAAGTAAGCTTTGGAATCATACAGAAACGATTGCTATTTTCCTTCATACAATGGTCAAATGATTGAAGCTCTTCTTCCGATTTCTCAAGATTAACATACAGTAAATAACCTTCTAATCTATCAAGAAAAAAATCTCTTTCTTCATCTGATTTAGAGAACGCATCTAAAAAGCGATGAAATCGTAAAATCAAAGGATGAAATGTCTGTTTATTTGTATCTTCCATGCTAACCAGTTAATTTTTTAATCTATTTTATCACACTATCTCTTAAAATTGATAGCAAGAAATGGGATTTTTAAGGCATGATTGTTTTCTACTAAAGGAAAAAGTCATGTTAGACATAAAGAATTTAAAGAACAATCAAAAAGCTATTGAAGCTAAGCTAAACAAAAAGGATCCCTCAGTCAATCTAGATCGTGTAATAAGCCACTATACGTCATACGTTTCCATAAAACAAAAATTAGAATCCTCTCAAAATAAGATGAAACTATCTGCAAAGGAAATAGGTCAAAAAAAACAAAATGGTGAAGATGCTGGAGAATTGATATCAGAGCTTTCATCCTTAAAAAAAGAGATCACCTCACTGCAGTCTACACTAAATGAGTCTGAAAAAAACTACCTCGATGAAATATACAAGCTCCCTAACATTCCAGATGATGACGTCCCCCTATCCCTAAACAAAGAAGAGAATGTCTGTGTAAAAACCTACAAGGAAAAACCTCAATTTGACTTTACACCTAAGGATCATACAGAACTTAACGAAATGCTCAATCTTTTCGACTTTGAAAGGGGAGCCAAGATCTCAGGGAGTGGATTTCCGATCTATACAGGAATGGGCGCAAGGCTAGAGTGGGCGCTCCTTCAACTCATGGTGGACACTCAAATTAAACAAGGCTTTGAATTCACTCTCGTACCACACCTTGTAAAACCTCAAAGTATGCTAGGTGTAGGACAATTGCCAAAATTCGAATCTCAGCTCTTTAAAATAAAGGATGAGGACTATCATCTCTATTTAATCCCTACATCTGAAGTGTGTCTAAATGGACTCCATGCTGGAGAAATTATCCCCTTTGATACACTCCCAAAACTGTATAGCTCCTACTCTCCCTGCTTTAGAAGAGAAGCTGGCTCTCATGGAAAACAGGAAAGGGGCCTTATTCGAACACACCAATTCAATAAAGTAGAGCTTTTTGCCTTCACATCTGCAGACCAGAGTGCAAAGATCTTTGAAAAAATGCTTCTATCCGCAGAGGCTATTCTAGAACAGTTAGGCCTCCACTATAAACGGATGCAACTTGTCTCTAGTGACACCTCATTTTCTGCTGCAAAAACAATAGATATTGAAATTTTTCTTCCAGGACAAAACTGCTACTATGAAGTTTCCTCTGTATCAAACTGCAAAGACTTCCAAGCAAGAAGATCGGCAATAAGAACAAAAAGGGAGAAAAAAACAGAATTTGTACACACCCTTAACGGCTCCGGCCTTGCAACCTCTCGATTAATGGTTGGCCTTCTTGAGACCTATCAACAAGAAGATGGTTCTATAATTATTCCAGAAGCTCTCAGGAACTACTTAGGGGGGCAGAAGGTTCTCAGGAGTCTACAATGAGTCATTTTGAGGGTGATACACCACTTGAGCATCTAGTTAAAGCCCGTATCAAAGGACACAAAGCCTCTGAAGACATTCATGGGATGGAGGCTCCAGGCCATCTTATTAGTGGTGCAGATACTGCAAGAGATCTTTCCATAATATTGCTTCTACTGTGGATCCTGCTTGAAAAATTTCATACTCAAGGAAGCCAAATTCACCCCATCCTTTATTTTTTCTCTCTTGCATTCATTATATGGAAAATTGGGAGAAGCTCTCAAATAGCATGGAATCGTCTGGCAAGGATAAATCGGCTAATAACTGACGAAAAACGGGAAATCGAAGAAAACCGTGAAGAAGAAAGAGATGAACTCAAAGAAATCTACCGAGCAAAAGGATTCGAAGGTAAACTTTTAGACAAAGTAATTAATGTTTTAATGTCTGATGATAACAAGCTTCTTGCTATCATGCTAGAAGAAGAACTAGGAGTAAAATTAGAAAGCTTTGACCATCCTATAAAACAAGCAATGGGTTCTCTAGTCGGGGGGATTTCCTCCTCACTTCTGCTCTTTACTGGAGCTCTTATAGGAGGTTTCTATGGTTTTATAGTTGCAGTATTTCTTATTATTTCGTGCGCAAACTATATTATTTCAATCGTTGAAAAAACTCCTCTTTTACCCACACTAATGTGGAATTTTTCTTTAGCTCTGCTTAGCTCAGGATCTCTTTATTTTGTTGTCACATATTTTGTAGGAGCAAAATAATGAGCAAAAATAACTATGCAATGATTCAGGAGTTTTTCTCCTCAAATTTTGAAGAATCATCACACCCACTCCTAACTGAGTCCTCAAGAAGGTGGGGGAAAAACAACCTACTTTATGGCTCAATCCTTTCAGCACTTTTCCTTCTTGCTGCATATTTTTCTCCTACAGAACTTTCCCACTTCTTTTTAACTTTTGTTTTTTTCTTTGCTGGCACTCCAGCTCTAATTAAAACCCTTCAAAACCTAAAAAAACTTAACGTTAATATTGAAGTACTAATGACTCTAGCTGCATTTCTTTCTGTACTTATAGGAAAACAATTAGAAGGTGGTTTACTTTTAGTTCTCTTTGCTCTTGCCGAATCTATTGAACGTTCTGTTTCTTTTAAGACTAATGAAACTATAACGAAGCTACAAAACTCTATTCCCTCATCTGTCTTTTATTTAGATGAGGAGGATAATCTACTTTTAAAGTCTGTTAAGGATGTGAAAATAGGTGACAAAATCTCAATTCAGGAAGGGATGATGGTTCCTATTGATGGAGTTATTATTGAAGGAAAGTCTTTCATCTCTCAGGTTCAAATTACAGGAGAAAACGATCTTATTCCAGTAGGTATTGGTGATACAATAACTTCTGGGAGTATCAATCTCGATGGTCACCTTTTCCTTTCAGTAACAACTACAAATTCAAGATCTACACTCTCAAATATTCTTAACCTAATCCACGAGGCTCAGGAGAGGAAGCCAAAAATACAAAAATTTTTAGATCGTTTTGGCAAATCCTATTCAACAACAATCATTCTGCTTTCTCTTATCTTTACATTTCTCCTCCCCTTAATATTTGGAATTTCCTATTCAGGACACGGTGGATCGATCTATAGATCTCTTGCCTTCTTAATTGCAGCTTCTCCTTGTGCACTATTTATATCTACACCAACCGCCTATCTTTGTGCTATTAGTGCTGCTGCGAGAGTAGGTGTATTACTTAAAGGTGGCACTGTCTTTGATGCTCTTAATAAATGTACAAGCCTTGCGCTAGACAAGACAGGAACTCTAACAGAGGGAAAGCTTACAGTATCAAAGATAGAATTTTATGGAACAATATCTAAAGAAGAAGGTTTAGGAATTGCTAAATCGCTCGAAAAGGTTTCTAGTCACCCAATGGCAATTGCAATTAAAAAACATAAAGCTCCTCATGATAAAATAAACATTAACGATATCACATCTATTCCTGGAGAAGGAATAAGAGGGGTCTATCAAGGTCACTCAGTATTATGTGGTAGCCTGACATACATCAAAAAACATCTCTCTGATAATCTAAATGACACATTCTCTTTTATTTTAGAAAAAGAGATAAACAAGAAACATCCTATTTCTGCCCTCCTTTATAAAGACAACCTTATTATTTTCCATTTCTTTGACCAACTGCGTCCAGAAGTTAACAATCTGATGAAAAGACTCAAAAAAAACACTAAACTTGCCATCTCGATACTCACTGGTGATAGAGAAGAAAGCGCTCAAGAAATAGCAAACTTACTTAATATCGATAAGGTATATGCTGCGCTTACCCCAGAAAAAAAGGTCGAAATTGTTTCTAAAATGTCAGAAACATCAAATGTAGCTATGGTAGGAGATGGCACTAACGACTCTGCAGCAATCAAGAGATCAACTGTGGGAATTGTAATGGGTGAGATAGGAAGTTCTATTTCTATTGAATCTGCTGATATTATTCTACTTAGTGATAAAATTTCCCTTCTAGAATGGCTTTTTGATAAAGCATCTCAAACTGTAAGGATCATACGACAAAATATCATCTTTGCTCTTTCTGTTATTTTCTTTGTGTCAATCCCTTCCCTCTTTGGACTAATACCCATTTGGCTAGCTGTAACACTTCACGAAGGAAGTACAATTCTTGTAGGATTAAATAGTCTTCGTCTTTTAAAAAATAGATTAAATAAGTATGGTATAGACATGAAAGGGCAACACAAATAATTTTTTAATATATCATGTTTATAATAAGGTGATTATGCCAGATCCTGTTACACCTAGAGATGAAGAAAAACGATATCTAAGAATGGAAAAGGACCTCTCCGAGGCAGTTGATGCTGAAAAAACTAGTTTTTCAATCGCCTTTAGGTGGTTAAAAACTTATATGCCACAGACTTTTCATGAAAACATCAACCCAAACCTCCTTTCCACAATTGCTCATAATCTCGTCAATCTTCATTTACAAAACTATTTTATTCCTATTGATCTAAATGAGTTCTCAATCATACTGTCACTAGACACACCTGAAACAGATGTAAAAATACTAGAACGTTTTAAGTATTATGCAATTAGAAACTACCGATCTTATAATTCTATTGCCCCTTTGCCATCCTTTAAAAAAACACTGCTCCCCAAAAATAAAAACTTGAAAATCACCTTCATTCATCTGACTCAGTTTGTGATTAAATACAATATTGATGATATTTTTGACAAAGAAACATTAAATGAGCTTTATAATGAAACAGCACAATACCAGAAAGAGCTTGATTTTGAGCAATTTAAGTCTCTTCTCGGTAAAATGAATTTAAGCTTTCTAAAAAATCTAAAAAGCAACGAGCTCTCTGATGCGCTAGAGATGTACTTTAAGGCACAGAAAAGAGACTACCTTCAATACAAAGTCACCTACAATGAGAATTTTAGAAAAGAAAATACATCCTCCATGCAGATCATGTTTGCATGGAAGAACACTCCTAAATACAACTTCCTATACAGATTGGTTAAACTTATTTTTAATAAAAACCTAGTACTGAATCAGACCTTAGCTAGCTATGTTAAACTGGAAAAAAATCAAACTATATTACTAATGCGTATCTCACTTGATGGGATGAATAAAAAGATACCCGCCTGGGAAGCCACTGATATTGAAGACTTTCTTCAAGAGCTCTGCACAATTAAGTATTTAGAAAATGAAGATATCTACTCAGAAACCTTCAATAATCCTAATGACATGACAGGTAATCAAAGAAATCTTTTAAGAAGTCTTGTAAGATTAGTACACCAATTTCTTCTCCATAAAAATCCAAGCAAATACTCATTAAGAAACATTTCAGAAACAGTTACTAGCCATTACAACCTCTCGATTGAAATCGTTAAACTCTTTGGTTATAAATTCAGTAAAAATCCTGATATAAACAAATATGATCAAGAAAAAAACTTACTTTTGGATAGAATAGGGCACTTAGATACAGGAGTACTCTCTGAAGATGAAAGGACTAAGGATGTATTTACAATGCTTGTTAACAGTATTGAATTTATCCAAAAAACCAACTTCTATAGAGAAAACAAGTCTGCCCTAGGATACCGAATTGATCCCGATATTATGCTTTCACTTCCTTATAACTGGCGATCAATATTCCCTCGGATCCCTTTTGGAATTTTCTTCATTGATGCAAAATATATGCGGTCATTTCATGTACGCTTTGGAGATACTGCGCGTGGTGGTGTAAGAACATTTTCTGTAAGAAGTAAAGAAGAAGCCTACTGGGAGGGAAATACTATTCTTTCTGAGGCTTATAATTTAGCCCTTACACAAGACTTGAAAAACAAAGATCTTCCAGAAGATGGCGCCAAAGCTCTTATACATATCGATAGTCTAAAAGAATTAAAACAAGAGACTGAAATTTACAAAAAAGAGATAGCTACTGACCTAAATAATGAAGAAATTGATGAGAAAATAGCCACTTATCGTAAACTAAGACAACAAATTTTGATAGAAGAAGCTCAGCAAGCATTTTTCTATACAATGATTACTCTTGTCAATTATGATGATAAAACAAAAAAACTACGAACAAGTGACATTCAAGACTACTACAAGAAAAAAGAAATTATCTTCTTTGGACCCGACGAGATGTGTAGTACAAGCCTCATTAATTGGCTGGCAGAACACAGCGAATTTACCATGTATCAAGCAGGAAGAGCGGTAATAAGCAGTAAGCCTGATGATGGATTCAATCACAAGGAATATGGTGTTACAAGTCTTGGTGTCTTTCAATACATGATAAAATTACTCCAATATCAAGGGGTTGATCCTGAGAACGAGACATTTACTATAAAAATGACAGGAGGACCTAATGGTGATGTTGCAGGTAACATGATGATGCTCCTCGCTGAACACTTTCCAAATACCGCTCAAATACTGTGTGTCAAAGATGGTAGTGGATTTATCTTTGATCCAATTGGCCTGTCAAACAAACACCTTGCAAAGCTTGCAAAGGAAGGAAAAAGTATTACCGCATTTCCACCAAGCGAGCTCTCAAATGGTTCTATTCTTATTGACCTGACCCAAAGAAAAGCAGCCGATTCATTTACATACCTTACAAAACAGGTAACCGTAGAAAACAATAAAGTAAAAACAAGCTACATCCCCTCTTCAGATGCACACCACATATACCACTATAGTCTGCATGAAACAAAAACAGTGCTTTTTATACCTGCTGGAGGTAGACCACATACTATTACACTTAATAATATTAATGAATTTATTGGACCAGAAGGAGAACCTACATCAAAATTGATTGTCGAAGGGGCAAACCTCTACTTTACTGATAAGGCAAGGACATTTCTTGAAGAAAAAGGGGCGCTAATTGTCCAAGACCTTGCTGCTAATAAAGCAGGTGTAATCACCTCTTCTTTGGAGGTTCAATCCAGTTACATCGTACCTAATAAAGAGTTTAAAGAGTCAAAAGAGCTTATAGTAAAAGATGTTCTTACATATATTACTGAAAAATGTAATCTTGAAGCTGATGCCCTTTTTAAACACCACAAAAAAACAGGATTACCTCTTACAGTTATCTCAGCATCATTAGCGAAAAAAATTAATACCTATAAGGCAGAAATTCTACAAGCACTAGAAAATATAGATCTTGAAGACAAAAGCTCACTATTTAACCAGATTTTACTCGATGCAACTCTACCCTTTTTTGCAAAGAATTATAGAGATAATATCTTTGATAAGGTACCTGATAGCTATAAGAAATCAATGATAGCAGCCTATATCTCAAGCTATATAATTTATACAAGAGGTGTTGATTGGAATCCTTCTATTGCTGATCACCTTATCCCAATCATACAGAAAATTATAAACAAAAAATAATTTAAATTTATCTTATTAATATTAAGATGTTTACGTAGTTATTTAAGCACTTATATTGATAGAGTGCTAAAGTTGTTGACCTCTCTTTGCTAAATTGATATAATAAAGAGAAAAAAGCATATTTAATGGTCATTAAAGCAAAATCAAAAAAAGAACGAGAAGAAAGTGTCCTTAATGGTCTTGTCTCCTTATATATAAAAGATGGTGTCCCTGTTGGCTCAGAAACACTAAAAAACAACGGTTTTGAAACTCTGAGCTCAGCTACCATCCGCAATTACTTCTCCAAGCTCGAAGCCAATGACTACCTTATGCAACACCACACCTCCGGAGGTAGAGTCCCTACAGAAAAAGCTTACAAATTCTATATAGAAACTATTATAAACCAAAGGTCTATATCTCAAGACAACAAGCTATTTCTAGACAACACACTCTCAAGAGAAACAAAAGATATCTCTGCCTTTTTCCAACAGTCAATAGAGGCTCTCTCTTCGCTCACTAACTCAGCTATATTCATCTCATCACCACGATTCGATCAAGACTCTATTTCAAGTATTAAACTCGTTACTATTGATGATAAAAAACTACTCTGTATCCTAATTACAGATCTTGGGCTTGTGCATACACAAACTGTTTTTACACCTAATAATTTCAGTCAATTCTCACTCAAAAGAATAGAATCATATTTTCTCTATCGTCTCACCTCCCTTAATAAACCCCAACTCTCTGATAGCGAGGAATTCTTTGCTAAAAATATCTATAACGAAATTGCCCTTAGACATTTTATTAACTACTCTACTATGAATGAAGAAGAGGTCTATAAATGTGGCTTCTCTAAACTCCTACACTATCCAGAATTTCTAGATCCAGTCACTCTTTCTAGTAACCTTGCTCTTTTTGAAAGCTCCCTTTCCATTAAAAAAATGATCCTTACAGCATTTGAAAAAAAGGATCTCTCTGTCTCGATTGGTTCTGATATCCAAGACTTTATCTCTTCACCATACACCTCGTCACTTCTTACAGCACCCTATTCAATCGATAATAAAATAGTAGGGGTGGTCGCTATTCTTGGGCCAATGAGGCTCAATTATAAACGCTTTATCGGCATACTAGACTACTTTTCAAAACTTATAAGCACACAACTTAGCAAGAAAATAAACCACTACAAGC
This sequence comes from uncultured Chlamydiae bacterium, assembly GCA_902609415.1. Classification (GTDB taxonomy): domain Bacteria; phylum Chlamydiota; class Chlamydiia; order Chlamydiales; family CACLRR01; genus CACLRR01. Next base: position 7,481 of record CACLRR010000020.1, on the reverse strand, counting down.
TTTCTTACAGAGAGCCCATCTACACATCAGTAGACCTAAAAAACCAGCATAAAACAGCTATTTCCTATCAATCTAAAAACCTTATAGAGAATAAAACTAATGACTAAAGAACAAAAAGAAAAAAAGAAGAAACCAAAAGAAGAAAAAAAAACACTCTCAATTGCAGAGCTTACTCAAAAACAACTTGAAGAGAGAACAAAAGAGGCTAAGGAGTTTAAGGATAAATACTATCGCCTTCTCGCAGAAAGTGAAAATATGAAAAAAAGGATGCAAAAAGAAAGAACTGAAATGTTGGCATTTGCTGTTGATAATGCCATCATCTCCTTCCTTTCCCCCCTAGATCAATTTAAAAAAGCTCTAGAGTTTGCTTCCGAAGGTGGTGATGAAGTAAGAAACTGGGCTATTGGTTTTGAAATGATTCAAAAACAATTTGATGAAGCACTATCTGCTTCAGGGATTACTCCATTCACATCACTAGGTGAAGTTTTTGATCCCCATAGACACGATGCTATCGAGATGGTTGAAACCTCAGATCATCCTAATAACACAATCATTGAAGAGATTGAAGTTGGCTATCTTAATCAAGATCGCCTTGTTAGACCTTCCAAAGTTAAAGTAGCAATAACTCCAAAAGAGAGTGAAAATGAAGATCAACCTCAATCAGAAAAAGATTTAGAAAAAAACATTAAGGAGAAATAATGGCAAAAAAAAAGAGCACAAAAATCATAGGTATCGACCTTGGAACAACAAATTCATGTGTTTCCGTCATGGAAGGTGGAACATCACAGGTAATTACAAGTAAGGAAGGAACAAGAACAACTCCTTCTATTGTAGCATACAAGAAAAATGGAGAAGTCCTAATTGGGGTTCCGGCTAAGCGCCAAGCTGTAACAAACCCAGAAAATACTGTTCACTCCTCTAAAAGATTCATTGGAAGAAAATTTAATGAAATTAATGAAGAATCAAAGACAGTAGCCTACAAAATTGTTGAAGGAAATCAAAATTTAGCAGCCATTGAAATTAATGGTAAAAAGCACACTCCTGAAGAGCTTGGAGCTCAGGTTCTAAGAAAAATGAAGGAGACTGCAGAGGAGTATCTTGGAGAGGAAGTCACAGAGGCTGTTGTCACTGTACCTGCCTATTTCAACGATGCACAACGTCAATCTACAAAAGACGCTGGAAAGATCGCTGGACTTAATGTTAAAAGAATTATTCCAGAACCAACAGCTGCAGCACTTGCCTATGGATTAGACAAACAGCATAAAGACCAAAAAATTGCTGTTTTTGATTTTGGTGGTGGTACTTTTGATGTTTCTATTCTAGAAATTGGTGATGGAGTCTTTGAAGTACTATCTACAAATGGAGATACCCACCTTGGTGGAGATGACATTGACCATGCTATCATCCAATACCTTCTCGATGAGTTCAAAAAAGAAACAGGAATTGATCTTAAAAGCGATAAGATGGCTCTTCAGCGTCTAAAGGATGCAGCTGAAAAGGCAAAAATAGAGCTTTCATCAACAGATTCTACAGAGATCAATCAGCCATTTTTAACAATGGATAGTTCTGGACCAAGGCATATGAATTTTTCAATGACGAGAGCTAAACTTGAAAGCCTCGTAGCCAATCTCATAGAAAGAACAATAGAACCTTGTCAAAAAGCAATGAAAGATGCAGGAGTATCAACAAGTGAAATCCATGAAGTGATCCTTGTTGGTGGAATGACAAGAATGCCACTTATACAAAAAAAGGTAGAAGAAATTTTTAGCAAGAAACCACATAAGGGAGTTAACCCTGATGAAGTAGTTGCTATTGGAGCAGCTATTCAAGGTGGTGTTCTTGGTGGAGATGTAAAAGATGTCCTTCTTCTTGATGTCATCCCACTCACACTTGGAATTGAAACCCTAGGTGGAGTAATGACTCCTCTTGTAGAAAGAAATACAACAATTCCTACAAAGAAGACTCAAATATTCTCAACCGCAGCCGACAACCAACCGGCTGTATCTATTAACGTTCTTCAGGGTGAAAGACCTATGGCCCAAGATAATAAGAATATTGGAAGTTTTGAGCTTGCTGAGATTCCACCAGCACCTAGAGGCACCCCTCAAATTGAGGTAGCCTTTGATATTGATGCTGATGGTATACTCCATGTGTCTGCAAAAGACAAGGCATCTGGTAAAGAGCAGAAAATCAAAATTGAAGCTTCATCAGGTTTATCTGAGGCTGAAATTCAAGAAAAAATTAATGATGCTGAAAAACACAAAGAACAGGATGAGCTCACCAAAGAGCGTATCAGTGTAAAAAATGAAGCTGACTCAATGGTTAATCAAGCAGAAAAAAGTCTTAATGAGTATAAAGATAAAATCCCAGATGATGTTAAAAAACCAATCCAGGAAAAAATCGATGCTCTTAAAGAGACTGTCAAACAAGATGACCTTGAAAAAATCAAGGCTGCAAAAGAAGACTTAAGTCAAGCAATGCAGAAAATTGGTGAGGCTATGCAAGGAGCTGCAGGACAAGCTGCAGGACAACCTGGATCTCAGGGAGAAAATCCAAAGGGATCTCAAGAGAAAAAACAAGACTCCTCTAAAAAAGAAGATGAGATCGAGGAAGCAGAAGTAGAAATTATGGATGAAAAGAAATAATGCTATTTCTTAGAAAAGAAAAGAGCAAAGGGTAATTCCTTTGCTCTTTTTTTTTATCCTTATAGGCTAGGGTGCCGTATAGTCTGCTTCATTCCATAAGGAGTCCTTATGAAGAAGATACCAATCATAGAAACCAAAATAGCGCATACGATAGAAGATCTCAAAGAAATAATCACCATTTAGCCCTGTCAAATTTGGAGGTCCAGGTGGTCCAGGTGGTCCAGGTGGTGGCGCCACTATATTATCACAAGGTTTAATAAAAATATGATCTGGAGTGTTTATGTGTGTAGATCCACCTCCAGCTATCTGTGTATTGCCTTCTCTTATAATTTTTGTTGCAGCATTAACAATGACATGTCCATCGGGAGAAGGTGCTATGACTGAAGCATTATTAGGGATATGGCATTTGCCATATAAGTGGACTGTATCTGCCTGAATATCAACTTTTGCATTCCCATATCCACGGATATGAGAATTCGAACTACTATGATCTCCAGAAAATAGAGAGAGGTCTTTGGCCCTTAAAGTAATATGCCCACGAGCACTGATATGGGCCTTAGAATTAACTCCATCTATGCCCCCTTTTACACTCACTTTATGAGAGTTTATATTTATGTTTCCCTTCTCTGTCTCAATTTTAGCCTCGCTTGCTATTAAATGCTTTCCACCTGCTTGAAGTGTAAGACTATTAAGAGGTTTAGTTGCTCCTACATGAATGTCCCCTTGAGCTATAAATAATCCTGCTAAATGATTCTCCTCTGCAATTTTTGAGGCTACTGCACTAAAATTCAGATTAGATAGAGTCTTAGGCTCTATTTTAATTAGTCCTCGATCTGCTTTAATTAGTGATGCTGCATGATGGCTCAAAAAATGACACTCTTTACCTACTTCAAGATGAACACCTCTTTTTCCATAAATTATAGCATCATTTTTAAAAGCATTCCCTGCTAAAAGCCTCACTGTATCTCCTACATCTAAATGAACTTGTTCTCCAAAGATAAGAGTAGAATGCTCCTTATGCTGTGCTGAGGGAGAAGAGGTTAATGTTAGATCTGAGCTGGCTTTTATCTTAACCTTCCCCTTAGGATTTTCAATAGAAGCAAATGATAACATGCCAGAAATGGTCGAAGGGTTTACACCCGCCTTTAATGCTAAAGACTTACAATCAATATCAATCAGTGAGGTGCCACTATCAGACACTATCCTAGCACTATTACCAATACCACCATGAGCTTCGATAGTAAGATCATTCCTTAAACCTATATATACATTGGCATGGGCTGAAGGATTTCCAATATAAGCTTTATGGTTAGAACCACTTTTGCCACCTTCAATAATTAATTGTGAAGGCATAATATTTTTACCAATCTCTACAGATCCATGATCAGAAAGCATATAAGCACTAGAGCATGAGCCTGCTTTTACTTTAATATCCCCAATCCCTGCATTTTTGCTATTTATATATATTTTGCGCGCTTTCATAAATGCATCAGATCCTGCTCCACTACCACCTAGTAATTGAAAATGACTACCAAATGAAAGATTGATATCCCCTTCATGAGTATCAATCTTACTAAATCCATCTAGAGATGAAAAACCTTGTAATATCACATCCTTGGTAAAATCGAGATCAATAGGTCCACCATTTTGTCTAAATAGCCCCCCCTTACCAACTATCCTTAAATCCTCACCAAGCATCTTAAGGGCTGTTTTATCATTTTTGTTTGCAACTAAATCCTTAAATAAAATAGCACCTGCAGATCTTATAGTACAATGTGCAAAATCTAGGTAGCTTCCAAAATGACTTGCTATCATGGTAGAATCACTGATTCCACTATTTGCACCTTTAACTATATGAAGATCTCTTCCACTCTTAATACTTAATGTTCCAAAATCATTTAAACTACTTAGATCTACTGTATTAGAAAGGAACTCCAAATAATCTCCACAAAAAACATTAATCCTAGATGTCTCCTGGGATAAAGTCTTTGCTTCAAGATCACTTTTTAAAATAAGTTTATCGTTTGCTTCTATCGATATTATAGAGGCAGAATCATTTGCACCAGTCGTGGATGAAGAAATAGGAAAACTGTCATTAATATTAATTTGATCACTTTTAACATTCTCATCAATCGTTACTGAACCTGAACGATCACTAAGCAACCTATTACCGCCAATGACAACATCTCCACCATGAGCCTTTATATAACCTCGTTCTGCTAGAATCTTTACACCTCTCACTTCTACTGATGAACCTGCACCTGCACATGTAGTACACTCTTTCTCAATTTTTCCATTAAGCTCTATTCCACCACCAGAAGAATTTCCCTGAGGGTCTGCAATGAGACGAATTCTATCATTTACCTTATGACAGCCAGTAGCCTGAATCATCCCTTCATGATTGATAGCCAAAGCATAGGCACTTCCATCCGCCTTAATGCTAAGAGACGCTGCCTCTATATCTCCTTTAATATCAGCTCCTACCCCCCCAGAATGAGTGGCAGGGCTAGCTATAAATATCCTCTCACTATGGTTAGGCTTAAAGACAACATGGGCTCCAGCACCTATATTGACACTAGTTCCCACTATTTTAGCCCCAGCATTCTCTTTAATATAAAATCCAATAAAGGTGATCTCAGATCCTTGAATATCGCCATTAATCTCTATTTTTTCATCTCTACTGCCCTTAAAAATCCACTCATTATTAGGATCAAAATGAATCAAAGGTAGAGTAGAAAAACAAATATTGTGAGCATATATTCCTCCTCCATGAGCTATATTGATACCATGCTCATTCACTAATATAACTCTACAGTTTGACGAGGCGTGCAGCTTTCCAGAAATCAATGTAGGATTTTTAAGTTTGACTATATTGATGATATCACTATTTTGTACACCTGATACAGAAAATGTTACATTCTCAGGAGAGTTAATTGAAAATGCATCCCAATGAATTTTTGTTTTTGCACTTTTTGATGTGATCTCCATAGAACTTGAAGATGTTTGTATATCAGCTGCTCCTTCTACAACATCATGGTTCTGTGGTAAAGAGTGAAGCATAACAAAAAAAGAACTAAATAAAAGAAAAGATCTAAAAAAAAATGTCATCACACACACATATAATCATAATTAAATTATAGATACACTAATTATAATTATATTAAAAGTTTATTATGCTTTTTGGAGTTTTTCATAGGCAAGCTTCATATCACTTGCATATAATTGGGCCAAATTAGTTCGATATTCGCACTTTTGAGCTAAATGACCTCCTTTAACTGTATTTCCGGCAGCTTTGCAATAGCTAAGATCACGATTCTTCAAATCCACTTTAGCCTTTTAAGGTTTACGAACAAAGCTATAATTGTAAATGAAGAAAACCAATCAATAAACAAATAATTTTTTATTTAATAAAGAACCTGGCAATATCATGATAGGTCACATAAATAAAAAAGGTTATGATTAATATCACAAAAGGTAAAACCATCTTTTCCATTACCTTAGGTGATATACGCCTTCTTGTAATCATCTCATAAAGACAAAACATGATATGCCCACCGTCTAACACTGGCAGCGGCAAGAGATTTATCACTCCAAGATTTAATGAAATCAAGCCTAACCAGTACATAGCCTGACCAACTCCCACCTTCCATCCATCAAACATAATTTTGCCAATACCTATCGGTCCTGCTAAAAATTTTGGACTCAGGTGACCTGTCACTAGTGATGAAAGTGTCCTATATGTCTCAACAAGGAAGTTTTTTACTAAAATAAATGGTGTCGGATTATAGGTAATAGACTTATCATGCACCTCTGATCCTAGAAAAATATATTCCTTTTTTGTCACTTTTTAATTGTTCTATTTTCTGTTTCTCTTCAAGACTAAAATTCTTTCCCTTACTCTCCAGCTTTCTATAATAATCATAAGCTGTAATTGGATGAATTGGCTCCAACAACTTCATCGAACCTGTCTGCTTCACTCCATCTTCTATTCCAATGGATGCAATTACACTTTCTAAATCTTTCCAGTTTACATTCGCAGCAAACTTAGCATCCTCATTCTTCTCATTCATTGTAACTAGGGCTCCTCCCTTCTGCACAATGACCAGAATCTTATTCTCTTCAATCTTCTTAAACATATCAATAGCATCAACAACTGTATCACCATTAACAGCAAGAATTTTATCCCCGGCTCGTAATTTACTATAATTAGGTGATGTTTCTTTGATTAGGTGTGTAAGCATAAATTCACTATCAATTCTACTAAATTCCTTTTCTACCGTGCACTCCCTAGAAACAGCATACGGAATATAAGAGCTTTCGCTCTCCATATACCCCACTTCACGTTTCATATCCTTAAAATCATTACGCTCAAAAGATGAAAGCTCTAGATCTTCAACAGCAACTCTCTCTACAAGCAATTGTTGTATCTTACCTTCTCTTTTAATGGTAACAAGCACAGCTTTGGAATTAATGATTTCATGTAACTGCAAGGCAGAAAAAATAAGCTTTCCTTGGGCCCACATAATTCTATCATTAGGTCCTATTCCAGACCGAAAAAGGGGTGCACTTTCGTCTAAATCGTTCTTATTTGATGTAACCATCATTGAGGCAGGAGCGCTTACACCGATAGTTGTAAATTCTACAGAAGCTACACGAGGATCTTTATAACTCTTAAATGTATAAGAAAAAGGAGTCTTATTTCCTGTAAAATAATCCACCTTCTGACCTGAAATTTCTACTTCCTCCTTCCCAAGAACCCCTGTATAAAGCACATCCTGATAGTTCTTATATGGGTGTCCATTATAAGTAGTAATTTCATCACCTGACCTTACTCCA
>CACLRR010000019.1 GCA_902609415.1 uncultured Chlamydiae bacterium | reverse complement strand
TTAATAAAAATATTTTCTTTTATAGACTTATGAAGATAAGAGGTGTAAAGGAGAAATCCAATTAAAATAATAGGGAACATAGTTTATTAACTATCTTTCCTTCATAAATTTGTCAATTATAAACCAATTATATATGATAGCTTAGATGTAAAATTCGCTGTTTGTTTTATCTTATTTGAAGTTAAGGAACAGGGTAGTTATTATAAACCACCTTGTTCCTTATAGAAATGTTAATTAGAAACCAATGTTGTAGGAAAGCTGACCATTGATATTTGGTACTTTTCCTTTACTACGGGCTGAGATTGTCGGTGTTGCCATATCAAGTTGAATCATGTGTCTAAGGGTCTCATTTTCTCGACCAAACTCGTAACCTACTGATCCCCCAGCAGATATCCCGTAAAAAAAGTAACTATTACTGTCATTCTGTTCATCATCAAAATTATTAAAAACCCATGCAAGAGATGGTCCAGCATAAAAGCTAGAATTAGCTTCCGGCGAGAAAAATTTTAAAACTGAAATTTTAGGTACACTAAGGTTACTTATTAAGCTATCCCCATCGTCTTGATAAGAATAATCGATAAGAGCGTCTGTTGCAAATGACTTGTTTTCTGAGCGAATACCAACACCTAGTAGTGGTGCAGCATTTTTGTTTTTTACAGCAGAAGAGCCAAGCTTAATATAGTATGTATTCTCTCTAGATTTCTTTGTTTTTTCAGTTTTTATATCATTTTTTATATCAGTAAATTGTGGGTCTAAATCACTAACTTCTGCAACAAGAAGTGTGGGAAGTAGCATTAATGCCTTTATGAATCTTATTGTTTTCATTTTATTCTCCTAGACTCTACTACGTAGGTCTTCCTTATTTTGTGTTATAGTATAAATTTTATTTGCTTTTTTAGTGGCTGCACCAGTATACACCTGAACTAATAAAAAGTCATCTGTAAGTGCAAGAGTTAAACCTTTGCCATCAAAAAAATCAAAAACTGCACTAACTTTTGATGGTGATAACCTTAAGTTTAAATCAGTAAGCATAAGAGGTAATGGATAAGAGAAAAGGCTGAGTAGAGTGTTGAGCGTTTGCTCGTAGGGGAGATCACAGCCAGAAGCATAAAGAATTCTGTGAAAGTCTGCAGCAAATTGGTATAAATTTATTGAGGTTTTATCTACTGAAATCTGGCATAAATCATCGTATTGTGAGGGAGAAAACTTAATGTTAGATCGAGGGTTTGACACTAAACTGATGAGTATCTGAGGGATCATTGATTGTAGCTCTTCTCTAGATACGGCATGAATTGCATGGAATAAAGCCAACTTCTCTTTAGCCGACAGAGATAGCTCTCTTAATTTTTCTAGATATTTATCTAAAGTAGTGTACTCTTCTTTATGAAATAGTGAAGCGATGTGTTTTAGAGTGGGGTTTGCTCTAACAACACAATTAAGGCTATCTAAAATAGTAGGACTAATTTTTCTATTAAGTAATTTCTGTCCTCTTTCTAAAGTATAACGGCTAAGCGATCTCTCTGGATCACTTGACATGGCAATTTGTCTAAGAAGTAATGAATTAGAAAGAGGAGAAACATGGCTACCTTCTATAATAGGGCGGTCTAGACGAATAAGGTGAGTTGCATTGTCAGGCACTTCTTTGACTAATGTTGCTATTTCAGTCATTAAGGAAAGAACTGTAGAACTATCAATAGCTCTTACAGAAACTCTAACATCTGGATACTCATTATTAATCACTGTTTCAGTATCACCTCCCCAGAAATAAAATATAATATTTTCTCCTTTTAGCCTTTGATAGAAGGTATGGTCAGGGCATAGTGACATTAGGAAATCATTCACAAAAGATGGCCTGAGAATTTTTTGTTCAGGCTGGCTTGTAGGATCTATGCCGTTCATGATTCTCGAACTAATCTTAGAGAATGAGAAGATCAGCTCATGCTCGGAATATTTTATGAATGCTTGAATGCCACTATAAAGAATACGTCGAATTACAGTAGAGAGTTCTTTTAATGAGGAAATAGGACAATCTGAAGCTTTAGTTTCTACAAGCACAAAAGGAGAATATGGTCCATGTTCTTCTTCAATAAACTTGTTTGTAGGCATAAAAAGTATATTTGCAAGTAATTGCCTTCTAAGAAATAAAGCAGCATGATGAGAACTGTTAATATACCTAATATCCTCTAAAGAGAGAAACCAATCAAGGTGATCTAAAATATAGTCAATAAATTTCAATCTTTGTGAGTTATTTATAGCATCGACCTGCATTCTCTTTAAGGTTAAAGCGAGAACTTGAGAGGTATTACAGAAACTATCATTCATTCCGAGCATGAGCTGATCTTCTTTTTTTCTAAGAATAGGTGGAGAATCATGAGATGTTCTTCTAGCAGAAAGAAGAATATTATTTGTTGTGTCGTTGCCAAATGAATAGGAGAGAGTAGATTTAAAAGAGGTAGAGCCTAGGAGCATACTAGGGAGAGGGTATTTTCTGTAATTAGCTTTACACCAAAAGATCGGAGTTGTAATTGTATTGTATAGTATTTGTGCAACATGTAAAGGATTTGATTCTAGGAATATTATATAAGGGCTAAGGAGGTAACATATTGATTGATCTCCTTGTTTTGTTGAAGCAAACATTGCATAAAGAAGGCTCATTTTAGTATGTAGAGGAGTAAGAGGTGTGTCTAAAGGGATACGTAAATCTGCACGTACTTGATAATCAATCTCAGCTGAGGGTGGTAGCTTGAGGGATTCAATGAAATGAACTAATACAGGTGAACGCCTTAATAGTTGAAGCATACGTGTGATTCTAGTGTAGTCATCATTTGAGAGGAGAGTTGAGAGTTGAGAGGTCTCTGTCAGCCAAAAATTAAGAAGGGGCATATTTAATACACCATAGACAAATAGTGTACTAACTAGGTTATGAGTGTATAAATTCAAGAATATATGATCGGAAGTACCTGCATTCTTTAGACTTTTTTGTATGCTTTTAGTTTCTGCAGAGAGTCCATCCCTATCTATGTCGCAAAAAACAAGGCAGTCATCCATACTCCAAGATGGAATCACCATTTGTTTATCAAAGTTGTGAAGTAAAAATCCTAGATAAAGAAGAGTTTTATTTAGTGAGAATTGTTTTTTAATGAGTTCTTCAATACGGCGAAGAAGATGAGGTCTAAAAGGATATGGTGTGGAGTATAAAACTTTTGTAATAAACAGGTTTAGTGTATATTGATCTTTTGAAGAAAAGGAAGACTGGGCAAGCAGATACTCTGGGATTGATTGTGGAGGAGCATAAACAAGATGTGCAAAATGTGAATGATAACTAGGATGATCAACAATGGAAGTAGCCATATATATTGAATTTAATTAATTTATGGCAAAAAGTATAGTCATAGAATGGATTTAAGGGGAGAATTAATTGTATAAGCCAATTATTGGAGTTCTTGCTTATTTATTGTCTAAAGACAAAAAAAAAGTATTATTGATTCATAGGAATAAGAAGAAAGGTGATGATCATTTAGGTAAGTATAACGGTCTTGGTGGAAAGATGGAGCCAAATGAAACCGCCTTAGGTACTCTTAAAAGGGAGATAAAAGAGGAAGCTGGAGTTGAGGCTAAAGAGATCCTTTACAAGGGGATGATCAATTGGAGAGGGTTTGGCTCAAGAGAGGAAGATTGGATAGGTTTTATCTATCGTATTGACCACTATGAGGGTGAGGTCAAGCAAACATGTTTAGAGGGTGATTTAGAGTGGGTAAGTATTAACAGACTCGAAACAGTTCCTATGTGGGAGGGTGACAACCTTTTTCTTCCCTATATTTTTGATGACACTAAAAAGGAATTTAATGCATTTATCGAGTATAAGGGTGAAAGAGTAGTTAATCACCATTTTAGTTGGTAAAAATTATTCTTGATGGTTATGATCATTATTTTATTAATGTGGGGTTGATGGTATGTCAATAGATAAAATAGAAAAGGTATTAGAGGATAAAGCAGAGTATTTATTAGAGCACAAATGCACAACGATTGATAAAGAGCGCCTTTATTCTCCTTCCCCTGATTTTGTGGAACGTATATTTAAAGATAGTGATAGAAATATTCGCGTCCTGGCAAACCTTCAACGACTCTTTTCTCATGGGCGTTTAGCAAATACTGGCTATCTTTCCATACTTCCTGTAGACCAGGGAATTGAGCATTCGGCAGGGGCCTCGTTTGCTCCTAATCCAGATTATTTTGATCCTGAAAACATCGTTAAGCTCGCAATTGAAGGTGGCTGTAATGCTGTTGCTTCTACTCTGGGTGTTTTAGGGTCAGTAAGTAGAAAATATGCTCATAAGATCCCTTTTATTCTAAAAATTAATCACAATGAGCTATTGACCTATCCAAATACCTATGATCAGATAATGTTTGCAAGTATTGACCAAGCGTATGATATGGGTGCAGCTGCGGTGGGGGCTACGATCTATTTTGGCTCTGAGAATTCTGATAGGCAGATCATTGAGGTGGCTCAGGCATTTGATTATGCTCATAAGCTTGGATTAGCAACTATTTTATGGTGTTACCTAAGAAATTCAGACTTTAAAAAGGATGGTGTTGATTATCATACTGCAGCTGACTTAACAGGACAGGCTAATCATCTTGGAGTGACAATTTCAGCAGATATTATCAAGCAGAAATTGCCAGAGATAAATGGAGGATTTTTTGCTATCAAATTTGGTAAAACGCACGATAAAGTGTATAGTGAATTAACAACTGATCATCCTATTGATCTAACAAGGTATCAGCTTGCCAATTGCTATATGGGAAGAATCGGATTGATTAATTCAGGTGGAGCTTCTGGAGAGAAAGATGTGTATGATGCAGTTTGCACTGCAGTGGTCAATAAAAGAGCTGGAGGGATGGGACTAATTTCTGGAAGGAAAGCTTTTCAGAAACCGTTAACTAAAGGTATTGAACTGCTCAATGCTATTCAGGATGTTTATCTGTGCAATGATATTGAATTAGCCTGATATATCCCAGGGAGTAGGCCCTGTTTTTGGTGGGATCGGTTTATACATTGTGGGTAAATCGGGTAAAAATCTAAGTAGTGCAATCTCTCTAAGGCCAGAAGACTTGTGGAATTTCATATTTTCCATAGGACCATTTATTGGGAAGATAATACCAAAATCCTCTGGGAGAGTTTTTTTGATCTGAAAGAGTGAAGTTAATGTGGATCCAGGAATGATGAGATTCATGTCTAGATCTGGAGGGGTGATAGATCCAATAAGGGCAACCTCAATCTGATGATCTACCAAACATTCTGTTCTTGGAATTTGTATGGTACCATTACTTATAGATAGGGTAGTGTTTTGAAACCATACATCCACATTTTTGTGAAAGCGTGGTTCAAATTTGAGAACGGAGAGTAGGTCTGAGAGGATCTTAGCATTTTTTAGTTGTACCTTTCCCAGCGAGAGGTAGAGTTTTGGTATGGTTGCTTGTTTGAGATTATTTATATCTAGCGGTAGGTTGACCCCTTGGTGGGGTATACTCATTTCAATAGGGGTAAGAGATATTGGACGGATTTTGTATTTATTAAAGAGGTGGTTGCTTAATTTTGTAGTAAGAGAAAATGTTGTTAAGAGATCTTTAGTCAAAGAAACAGAGTGATTACTGATACTTATTTCAGTTACTAATGAAATAAAGTTACTTTTTAGTAATATGTGAAAGATTTTTGTGTTTGGTTTGTGAGTTAGTATAAGATCAAAATATTCACCTAGCACTAAATCTGTAGGGAAATTGGGAGTAAGGGATGCAAGGAGTATAGAGGGGGCACTACTGAAGATGAATGTGTTCTTAATAAGATCTATATTTACTGAAAAATCTTTATCCAATGATCTTGCTTTAATGAGATAACCAGACGCGTAGGGTGTGAGTTTGATTTTATCTGCAATGAGTTGATTTTGATTATAAAGGGTAGGGTTGATGAAGGTGGCCTTATTTAGTATTAGGTCGACAGGATTTTTGTCTGTGACAAGAGTATAGAGCGATTGGGTAATAGATGCTTCTTCAATGTTCAGTTGGAGGTTTTTGTATTGGCTAGTGATACCATAGAATCTTTGTGTACCGTTCCATGATAATTTTACTTTTTTAACATGGACTCCATCTGGCATGTTTTCATTAATAAGAGAGATGGCAAGTGGTTGTGAAAGAATGAGGGGAATAAAGAAAATAACTGCGGCTATAATACAGATAAAGGTAAGAAATTTTCTCATTCTACTGTCACAGATTTTGCAAGGTTTCTTGGTTGATCGATATCAGTTTTCTTTTCGATAGCAACGAAGTATGCAAAGAGCTGAAGGGCGATCGAATAGATAAGAGGTGAGAAGAAATCATCGAGATTATTAGGGAGGAAGAATGTGTCATCGGCAATCTCTTCGATTTCTTTTGATCCTTTGGGGCAGAAGGCTAAGATTGGGCCATTTCGGCTCTTGATTTCTATGAGGTTTGATGTGATTTTTCCAAGTGTTTTTTCATTTCCACAAAGAGCAATTGTTACAAGTTTTGAATCGATAAGAGCGATTGGCCCATGTTTCATTTCACCTGCAGGATAGGCTATTGACATTAGGTAGGTGATCTCTTTAAGTTTAAGAGATGCTTCCATTGCAGTTGGATACATAACATCTCTTCCGATAAAGAAGAATTTCTCATAGAGGCTATATTTTTTTGCAAGTTTTTCAATTTTTGCTGTATGGGATAGAAGATAGTCGAGGGCATGCTTAACTGAGGTGAGATTAGAAAGGATGATATTTTTTTTGAGGTTATCTTTAGTGAGGTGTAGGACAAGTAGTTGAAGGAGAGTTAATTGAGCAGAAAAAGCTTTGGTGGAACAGACGCTTATTTCAGGCCCTGCATCAATATAGAGGGTATGATCTGCAATTCTAGTAAGTGTAGAACCTTTGACATTACAGATAGCAAAGACAGGTAGTTTTTTATTTTTTATGTTTTTTACCGCGCCAAGGGTGTCACAGGTTTCTCCTGATTGGGATATAGCAATAGCAAGTGTATTTTTTGTAAGGGCTGGGGATTGGTAGCGTAGTTCAGAAGCAATGCGAACTTGTGTCGGTATAGAGAGGAGCTCTTCAATCATGCTTGAGACAATAAGGCCTGCATGATAGGAGCTTCCGCAGGCGATAATAAGGATTTGGTCAGTGTTCGTTTCTAGAATAGGTCTAATTTCATGATGGAGATTATCATTGGTTAGAAAGGTGTCTACACTTTTTGAAAAATTTATTTTTTGTTCAAAGATCTCTTTAAGCATGAAGTGAGGATAGGGACCTTTTGAGTGTTGCTTGGGATCGATGTGTAGGACTGAGTCCTCTTTTTCTTTTTTCTTTCCTTCTTCATTATAAACAGTAATTTCTTTATGAGTAATGGAGGCTATTTCATTATCTGCAAGGAAAGTAGCCTTCATTGTTTTTCCTGAGAATGCATGAACATCTGAAGAAAGTTGGATAGTATTTTTTGATTTACCAATTACAAGGGGAGCATCTCTGGAGCTAGCAAAGATTGTATCTGGAAAATCTTTATGAATAAGTGCTATTGCAAAGGAGCCCTCTATTTTATCTAGGGCGGTTTGAAGTGCTTTTATCATATTACCCTTAAAATAATAGGCAATGAGTTGGGTGAGCACTTCTGAATCAGTATCTGATATACAGTGGATGCCATTTTGTTTGAGTTCATATTGAAGTTCTTTATAGTTTTCTATAATACCATTATGAACAAGAGAGAGCGATTTTGATGTGTCAGTATGAGGATGGGCATTTTTTTCAGAAATAGCCCCATGGGTTGCCCATCTAGTATGGCCGATGGCAAGGGAGAGGTCTTTGGTATTGATGATATTTTTATCAAGGGAATGAACCTTCCCGGTTGTTTTGTACTGAAGGATTCTTCCATTCTCTATAGAGGCAATACCTGCAGAATCATACCCACGATATTCTAGCTTTTTAAGTCCGTTAAGACATTTAATTAGGATCTTTTTTGCTTTTGATGATTCTTCAATACACCCAAATATTCCGCACATATGCTTATGACTTGCTAATTTTTAGGCAGTGTAGCATATAGTTAAAATTAACATGAAGAAGAAGAATTTACAAAGATCAGTTAAGGAAGCTCTTAGGCAAGTTTCAACGACACTTCCTGTGGATATAACTGTAGGAGAGGCTGTTGCATTAGTTAAGCGGAGAAAAATTGAAGATAATGTTATCTATTTCTATGTTGTTGATGAGAGGCAAAAGCTTATTGGTATTGTTAAAGCAAAGGATTTGCTCCTCAAAGAGAGTAAAACCCCAATTAGTCATATAATAGAAACAAAGGTCAAATCCCTTCGCGTTCATCATACTCTTCAAGATGCTCTGGCCTTTATGCAGAAGTATCGCTTATTAGCACTTCCTGTGATAGAAAATGGGAAGTTCCTAGGGGTTTTAGATATTCAAAACTATTTTGATGAGTCCTTAAAGATAAAGACAACGAAGAAGAGAGATGAGATTTTTAAGATGCTAGGTTTCTTTCTTGGTTCAGAAGAGAAGCAATCACTATGGAAAAAATATAAAAAGCGTGTCCCTTGGGTCTTTTGTAATATGGCAGGTGGCATCGCGTGTGCAATTATATCGGATATCTATGAGGTGCTTCTTGAGCAGGTGATCGTACTAGCGATGTTTATTCCCCTTGTCTTAGCTTTATCTGAGTCGATTTCTATGCAAACGATGACACAAATTCTTTACCAGATGAGTAAGAGGGCAAAGAAGTGGTTTCCTTCTTGGGCGTATATTCTCTCTGAGCTTGTTCTTCTTAGCCTTATTTCATTAACCTGTGGTATCTTTGTTGGAGCCCTTTCTATCCTTTGGGGAGATGGATGGGGACCTGCAGTCATTATTGGAGTTACGATTGCAATATCTGTTGTAATATCAGCATTTATAGCAGGGACTATACCAATCCTTCTTCACAGGTGGAAATTAGATCCAAAGATTGCTTCTGGGCCCATTGTGTTGGCCTTTGCAGATGTAATAACTACAATCATCTATTTATCTCTTGGCTTTTCTTGGCTTATTGCTAACTAGCTTCTGTCCCACGATTAAGCAAAAACGGAGGAAAATTTCCATCGAAAGGGCGTACTTCTGCCAACGCTTTATCCTTCCATGTTACTTTATTCTGTACTCGTGCAACATTCGATTGTTGTTTCATGGAGGACTTTAAAGGCTGTGAGGATAATAGCCGTTTAGTATCCGCCGCCACGCATTCTGGCATATATTTATTAAAGAATGCAACCATTCCAGTTTCTTCACCATCTCCACGCTTCTTTTTAATGGATGCATTAGGCCTTCCACTTAAGATTATGTCCTCTGCTTGTTCAAGACTTTTATTTTCATGCTTTATTAGATAAGCAGCAATAGCCATAGATGACCTTCCACGACCAGCTCTGCAATGAACATAAACTGCGCCCTTTTCCAATCCTGCATTAATCATGTCAGCAGCATTTTCTAAATCTTTTACCGAAAGTAGCTCGTGGTCTATACTTTCTATCGTTGCATAATTTATATCATTACTGGCATATTCTTCTCTAGTTATTGGCAGCGAAAAAGCTCTTGGTTCTCTTTCCCAGGGTTCGTTGATTGATACGACAGTTTTTACACCTTGATCATTTAGTGTATTGATATTAAGATCATTAGAGAACTGGTTTGGTAATGCCCCCAGCAAAAGTTTATGAGAAGATTTATTTTTAATCTCATTTTGATTATCACCCCTTATCTTTAATAATCTTCCAGCGGCAGCAATGCTAAACGTGTCCATACAACCTCCGATACCCACAGATAGAGCTACTGCTGTAATTGGTATCGCTAAGGCCCATCCAGCAGGATGCAGCATTAATACAGCTAGTGTAAGTGCTACCGCACTAAAAACTGCTACTTTGAATGTCCTCGTTTTTACAACTTCTTGCCCTATAAAGCACTTCCCAAGTCTATTGACTTTTTCTTCGATCTCTGAACGTTGCTGAGCAGCTCTAGAAGTTAATTGAATTGATCTATCTTCAGGTAATTTTTTAGGTAAAAGTGGATCTAACATATGTACACTCTCCTTAATGTCACCATTATAACACAAATTGGATATCTTATGGAGATTATTTAAAAAAAAGTTTATTTAATAAAGGGTGTTTTTTTTTGCAAATATCTGTATTTTAATCGGTTGCATTTTAATAAGGCAGATAGAAGAATGAATTTTTATTTGAAATTTCATAAGATGCTTAACTACAATATGTTAGCTAACTTATTGGGCTGAGAAGAAAATAGCTTTGCGATTGAGACATTTCTACTTAAAGATGTAATAACTACAATCATCTATTTATCTCTTGGCTTTTCTTGGCTTATTGCTAACTAGCTTGTCCATTTAAAATCCTTTTATTAGCAGCAGCTGTTGGTTCCCATTCTTTTGCAGGTGTAGAATGTATCCCTAATTCTGGTATGCGAGAGTGGCGCGCGAGAAACCCAGTTTCTTTGAATATTTTATAACGAACTTTAGCGATCCTATCAGTTGGATAGAAGCCCGTCTTATACTTTTGCTCAGCTATCTCCTGCTTTTGTGGAGTGTTCCTAAAAACAGCGCCTATACCTTGTATTATGCTTCTGCCAATCGTGCGGACTATGTCTATGTTCCCTGTACCTGATTTTGGTGTTGCGTGTGCTGGTACTTCTGTGAATCCATCTATCTTAGGACACGAAATATTATGAGTTATCATATAATTACCCTACTTACATATTAATATTATACCATAGATTGGATATCTTATGGAGATTATTTTCAAAAAAAGTTTATTAAATCAAGGGTGTTTTTTTTTGCAAATATTTGTATTTTAGGTAGTTGTGTTTTAACAGATCAGACAGAAGAATGAGTTTTCATGTACTACTTCATAAGGTGCTCAGGGACAAGAGGTTAGTCAACTCATTGAGTTGAGAAGAAAATAGCTTTGCGATTGAGACATTTCTACTTAAAATGGATCGTATAAAATGAGATTAAAATAAGAGTAATGTCGGAGTATACTGCGACTATGTTTGGAGATATGGCATACCCTTTAGACTTAGCAATTTTATATTGATAGGCCTTTTTTTTTAAAATTGCCTCTCTCAAGTCAGCTTCGGTTAACTAAACCTTCAATTGAATTGTGGTTATTTCTTTTTGATGATCAAGAAAGGAAGAGTGATAAAAATCAGAATACCTAAAATCAGTATAGAGAGGAAGGTTGTCAGTCCGCCCATATCGAGCTGTTGTGGAGGGAAGAATCCTAGAATGATGGAAAATATCGAACTAATAAGGCCAAGTGTTGCTGTAATCCACATGCCAGTGTTACCAAAAGGTATTTTATAGGCGCGCTTTTTGTTAGGGGCTTTATAACGAAGAATAATTGCTGATACAAACATGAGAGAGTACATGATGAGATAAAGTTGTGCTGCTAGGACAATTAGTACCCAAAATGAACTTGAAACGGTTGGCATATAAAGAAAAATAGAAGCGAGAATTGAAACAACCACAGCTTGTGATATAAGCATAAAGGTAGGCATACCATTTTTATTCGTTTTATGAAATATATGGGGGAGGTCACCTTTCTCTGCTGCTGCTAGAAGCCCTTTAGAGGGACCTACAATCCAGGTGCTAACCCCACCAAGGGCTCCAATGACAATGAGTATTGAGATGAAGGGTACCAGGCTTTGTAAGTGGTAGGTTTCTAGAAATACTTTTATAGCCTCAATACCAGCAGAGAGTAAGTTGATTTTATCCTGAGGTATAATGATAGCAATTGAGAGGGTTCCTAGAAGGGTAAAGAGGATAATAATTGCTGCAGAAAAGAAGATCGCACGTGGGTAATCTTTTTGTGGTTTTTCTACGTCGTTTGCGTGAACTGCTGGCATTTCCATCCCAGCAAAACTAAGCATAACACCTGATAGAAAAGCAAATTCAGAGGGCGAAGAGAATGATGGGATTAGATCTTTAAAATTAAAATCTATCTCCATAGGATTACCAGTTGAAAACCACGAGATACCAAGGATGATGATAAGCCCTCCGGGAATGATTGTTCCAAGAATAACACCTAGGGTGCTAATCCAGCCGGAAAATTTCATACCCTTTAGGTTTAAGAGGGTCATCAACCAAAAAACAATTAGAATTGTGATAAATGTATAAGTTTTATGATCGCTAAGTGCAGGGTTAATTGTATATGCAAGAGTTCCTGCAATGAATGATAAAATAGTTGGATACCATACAATATTTTCTATCCATAAAAGCCATATAGCTAGAAAGCCAAGTTTATGGCCGAGAGCTTCTCTTACCCATATATAAATCCCCCCTTTTTGTGGCCAGCCGGTAGCAAGCTCTGCAGAGATAAGTGAACAAGGAATAAAAAAACAAATTACCGCAATAGAAAGGAAGAAAACAGAGGCTAGACCAAATTCAGCAGTAAATGCCCAATTCTTCACGCTGAGAATCGTAGCAATACAAATCATTGTAAGTAAGAAGACGTTTAAACTTTTTTTCTTTTGCATAAGGAGTAGTATACGGAAGACTAAGGAATATTTCAACTTGTTGTTTTTTATCCTTAACATGTTAACAGGTGAGTAATTTGTTGGATGTAGTAGACAATAATTTAATATTGTGTTAAGATTTCTTTACAATTGGAGGCTAGACTATGTCTGTAGCATTGGTTTCACTTGGTTCCTTACAAGAAATACGTAGACAATTTGAACAGGGTAAGACTATCTTGGCAAGAAATAATGCAGTCATGAATTTACAGATTACTTCCAGCATTGATCCTTTCGAAGGTTTTAACGGTTATGCATCAGCTACTCATGACCTGATCCATCTTATTACAGCTTGTTTTGAAAAATTAGCCGCTCAGGAAGTTTTGACACCAGAAGAGAAACAGGCTTTTAAAGGTTGCCATAACCACCTAGAACATAATAGCGTGCTTACAAGGATCTTTAATCGACTATTGGGCACTAAGTAATTGATCCCACCTTGTTGTGTATTCCTGTGATCTTAGAGCTGGTGATTTTTCCTTTTTTCGACTTTGGGCATAGCTAATGCTATCAGATCCATATTTTAGATTAATATGATCAAGGGTTTTCATCAGAGCTTTTTGAGAGCTTTTTGGGATTTTATCATTGTGTAGGAAGTTAGTTTGTTGGGCTGAGGGTTCGACAAGATTTGTAAAGGTGAGTGATAGTTTTTTATAGGAATATCCATCAAGATAAATAGATTTAAGTGTATGAACTGCGTGTTTTATGAGAGTAGGGGTAAAGCTGGTTGCTTCATTTAATGCATTTGGTTGTGATTTTTGATGGAAAGGAATCTCCTTACTAAATCTATTTGTTGAAAGGGAGACAATGAGTAACTCTGTATCTCTAGGGATTTTTCTGAGAGAACAAGCAAGTTTTTCGCAGAATTGAATTAGTTTGAGTCGTAGTTCGGAAAATGAATTGATTTCTCTTGGAAAGGTTCTACTTATGGAGATTGATTTTTTTGGAAGATGTGATTGTAGAGTGATTGCTTCAGTTCCTCGTAGCTCCTTGGCAATCCTTAAACCTTGAATTGTGAGCTCCTTTCTTATCCATTCCTCACTACACATAGAAAAATCATAGGCTGTATATATAAAGCGTGCTTTTAATTTTTTTTGCGCAGCGCTTCCAACACCCCAGACATCTTCAATAGGAAATAATTTGAGCTGATCGTTTCTCGTCTCCTTTGAGGTTAGAGAAAACATCCCATTGTTTGTCTTAGCAATTTTAGAGGCCATTTTAGCAAGAGTTTTTGTAGGGGCTATTCCAATAGAGAGGGTGATACCAATCCATTTTTTCACCCTTGAGCGGATCATATGAGCAAGATCTAAGATGAAGGGGAGGTCTTTGTTGACTCTAAGAAACATTTCATCGATTGAGTACACCTCTGTTGGAAAGGAGAACTCCTGGATGATGGAGATGATACGTCTTGAGATATCACTATAAAGAGTGTGATTTGTAGAAAGTGTATGCACATTATGGATAAGAAAGAGATTTTTGTATTGAAAATATGGAGCCCCCATAGGGATTTTTAGCGCCTTTGCCTCCTTAGATCTTGCAACAACACACCCATCATTTCCTGAAAGGATAACAAGTGGTCTATTTCTAAGACTTGGGTTAAAGATTTGTTCAACAGAAGCAAAGAAATTATCACAATCGATTAGGAGATACATTTGGAAATAACATAGGTAACAACACCCCAAATAGAGGCGTCAGGTTTGTCGGATATACAGATCTGTCTGTAATTTGGATTTTCAGGAACTAAGTAGACTTTCTCTTTTTCAACCACATAGCGTTTTACTGTAAACTCCTGATCGATAATACCAATGACAATGTGCCTATTTTGAGGGGTAAGTGATTTGTCTACAATAAGCATGTCACCTTCATTGATGCCTGCGCCAGTCATGGAATCACCCTTGACTCTTACAAAGAATGTAGCTTCTGCATTATGGATCAGGTGTGTATTGAGATCTAAGACTTTTTCTATAGAATTTTCTGCGAAAGTGGGGAATCCTGCTTCAACTGAACTACTTACCAGGGGGATTTTAGAGTTCGTTTTATCCATATGTTAACATACTAGAACAAGCTGAATTAAAAGAATAAGGGTTATTGTTTTCATTGTTTGATCAGAAGATAAAGGATTTATGAGGCATACTAAGAAAAAATGATCTGTTTATCTATATGGCTTATAGAATTTTCTGTAATGAATTGATGCTATAATTTGATTTGCGCTGCTATTCAGAGGATTTTAGTGTTTGTTTTATCCATATCTAAGTATATTATATTCATTGGAAATAATGAGTAAGTATTATGAGCACAGTAGCGAGGGAGCATTGGAAATCTAAGTTAGGTTTTATGTGGTCTGCTATTGGGTCTGCAATTGGGCTCGGTAGTATTTGGCGTTTTCCATATATTGTGGGTGAAAATGGTGGAGCAGCTTTCGTATTACTTTTTTGTGTTTTTCTGATCTTCTTAAGCCTTCCAGTGCTGATGAGTGAGCTTCTTGTTGGAAGAAAAGCGCAACTTAATCCAGAGGGTGCATTCTATAAGCTTGGTAAATCTTCATTCTTTTCAGGTTGTGGGAAAATGACAGTGATTACTGGATTTCTTGTAAGTGCATTTTATAGCGTGATTGTTGGGTGGACAATGGGTTATTTATTAGAAGCAATTATGGGTAATCTCACACATTTTAGTCATATTGAGCAGTCAGCACTTTTCTTTGCTAGTCATATAGGATCTGCATCATGGGTGCTTGGCGCTCATCTTGGCTTTATGGTGCTTTCAATAGCTGTATTATATGTAGGTGTTCAGAAGGGGATAGAGAGGTGGAATAAGGTGTTGATACCTCTTCTTTTTTTCATTTTGCTTCTTCTTATCATTTATGCTTCGACCCTTTCGGGTTTTTCTAGAGGGATTGAGTTTCTTTTTTCACCAGACTTTGGCTCAATTACACCAAGTGTTGTACTAATGGCACTAGGGCAAGCTTTTTTTGGATTAAGTATAGGGCAAGGCACAATGGTAACTTACGGAAGTTACCTAAAACAGAAAGAAAATATCCCTTCAACAGCAATGCCGATTGCTATAGCTGTTATTTTAGTCTCATTACTTGCAGGTATGGCCATCTTCCCAATTGTCTTTACAGTTGGAGCAGAGCCTTCTTCTGGTATGAATTTAATGTTTGAAACACTTCCAATGGTTTTCTCGAGGATAACAGGAGGGTATATTCTAGCAATTACCTTCTTTTTACTTCTCTTTTTAGCAGGCCTTACATCCCAAATTTCAGCAATGGAACCATTTATTTCTTATCTAATGGATAAGCGTTCTTGGAGTCGTAACAAGGCTGTTTTGATTTGTGGATTTGGTGTCTTTCTTTTAGGCATACCTTGTGCTCTTTCCTTTGGAGTTATGAAGAAAATGACCTTTTATGGATGGAATTTCTTTGATTGTGTTTCAAACCTTAGTGTGAATTTATTAATACCTCTTGGCGCTCTTAGTGTCCTTATATTGATTGGCTGGAGATGGAAAACAACAAATGCATTAGCTAATTTAAGAGTTGGAACAAAAGGTTTACTATTACCTACGGGTATTCTTTCAAAATATCTTTCCTTTTCAATAAAATATCTCTGTCCAATTATAATTTTATATATTCTTTTCTATACATTTATAACTTCTTTATAAAATACCGTTGCGTTATAGTTGGATCATAAAAAAAATAGGGAAGGATCTTTATGTCATCTAATCTGGCACCAAGTCCTATAAAGGAGATAACTACACGATGTAGCCCTGAATTTTTGCGAGATAGTGCATGTTTTTCTTTTTATTCTGATAAACCTAGATTTTCATTGAGAGATTTTAATCGAGCAGATAGAGGTGATATATTTACTCTTCCAATTTTTTTAAATCTTAGTAGGTTAGAAAATCGTGACGCTACTTATTGGTATTATGATCGTACTATTTCTTCAACTAGGTTAAGTCTATTAGGGTCCCTAGCCTATAAAAGTGATGACATGAGTGCCATGAAGAGAGTTGCACTTTTTGTTGTAACAGTTAGTTTTAGTATATTTATGTTTAGCACAGGGTTATACTCAACATTTCCTTGGATGAGGGGTATTCTTACAACATTTTTTCTTCTTGGTACATGGGGCCAGGCAGGGATGGGGTTGGAGACTTATAAAGTTACTGTCAAGACTACTGGAATAAAAGTTAGCGATGTAGATGTTTCTCCATATGAAGATACGCGTACTTATGCCTGTGACGTATTAGTGCCTGGAGTAGGCGAGGAGGGTGTTGATAAGGTGGATGTAAAAGACCTTATTAAAGAGATGCTTAATAGACCTATTATTAGAAATTTCTTGCCAGTATTGAAAGAAGCTTCTTTCGCTGAGGGTGAAGACCCAAAACCTAAACTTAAGCTTGTTGAGAAGCAGTTAAATGCAATTTTTGCAAATGTGCACAATTTTTCCTTGTCTGACGCAGCTAGTTCATCTATTAGAGCTTGTTGGAATGAGGATGGCTCATGTAAGGAAGATGCTTGGGATATTTTTACTAATAGCTTTCCAAGAATAGTTTCAAACGAACTCAATTTAAAACCCTCTACAATCGTTTGGTACTACGGCGCTAGAATGACAGCCTAACTGTATTTCTAACCTTAGTGTGAATTTGTTAATACCTCTTGGCGCTCTTAGTGTCCTTATACTGATTGGCTGGAGGTGGAAAACAACAAATACATTAGCTAATTTAAGAGTTGGAACTCAGCTCTTATGATTAAAGAGCTAAAGAGTGATCTTAAGAAATTTAGACAGAAACATAAGATAAAAGCTATTGTGCGAAGAAGAGCTGCATAGGTAGCAGATTTTTAGTCTAAAATATCACCTTGTTATAATAAAAAGAAAAATGGGTGATATTCATGAAAAAAATCTTCTTAGCCTTTTTACTAGCGGCGATGACTAGTTGTTCTGAGCAACCAAGTTCACCTTCATTTCCACAATCTATTGTAGATAGGCATGAGCATATCAGGTCATTAGATGGATTAAGGGTTGGTATTATTATCTTTTCTGATCATTATGATCATTCATCGAGGCAGGACCCACTTTATGAACTGCAAGAAAAGATAGAAAGC
>CACLRR010000018.1 GCA_902609415.1 uncultured Chlamydiae bacterium | reverse complement strand
TGCGAACTATCAACTTAACAAATTTTGTCCATACTTCCTGCCTGCGAAGAGCTAATCTTTTCTTTTTTCCTTTCTTTAATAATAGCTTTAATACCTGTTTGGGTGAAAGGTGTGAGGTATCTATTATCTCGGCGCTGTGAGCCACTTTTAATGGATTGTGGGTGCGCGTTGCATCTCGTTTATCCCTTTCAATCATGGCATCAGTAACTACTTTAAGTGATATCGATGAGTCTTTTCTTAATAATTCTAAATAACGTCGATTTGCCCTAACTTTAAGATCTGCCGTCAGAAAGAATTTCAACTCCGCATCTTTAAAAACATGAGTTGTAAGATCTCTTCCCTCTGCTACCACATCCTTTCCATAAGCTAATTCTCTTTGGATTTTTCCTGTAAGGTTTCTTATTTGTGGATCTTTTGCTATCTTAGATGCATATTCAGAAATCTCTGGTTCCCTTATCTGCGATGAAACATCCTCTCCATTAATATAAAAATGGTATGATCCTTGCACCTTTTCGCACTTATATGAAAAGTTTTTTTCTAATTCTGGGAAATCGACACCCTTTGAATGCAACAAATAAGCAATCGATCGATATATTGCTCCTGAATCAATGAAATAAAAACCAAGTTTTTCTGCTAGCTGTCTTGCTAGCGTTGATTTCCCAGAACCCGATGGCCCATCAATAGCGATAATCAATGACTTCTCCTCATCTAATGATTAAATAAAAAAACAGTATTGGGGCAGTAAAAATCAATGAATCCACAATATCTAAAATACCACCAACCTCAGGCAAAGCCTTATTGCTATCCTTAACCTGTGCATCTCTCTTAAGTAATGACTCTGCTAAATCACCTATTTGACTAAAAAATGCAATTATAGCTGATAATATGGTTATATCGAGAAATGATACAGAAAAATGTTCTATTGATGAAAGCCTAAGAATAAACCAAAAAAAACTACTAAAGATAAGTGCACATAAAAATCCACTAAGTGCTCCTACAACTGTTTTTCTTGGGCTTAAAGCCAAAGCTAAAGGTTTCCTTCCATAGAGTTTCCCAAAAAAATAACCGCCAATATCAACACATTTCGTTGTGAGTATCAAATAAATTATCCACAACCTACCATCTTGGCCTGAGATATTAAAACTTGAAATATACAAGATAGCAATAAGCATCATGATCGGTATCACAATATATAGAATAGCAAGAAGATGTGTGGCAATTGCAATAAGAGAACCATCAATTCTACCAAACTGAAAAAGAAATAGTAAATAGATAATTCCTGCAAATACGAGAGCAAGTATGTAGTAGGGAAAGATCTTTATCGATATAAAATAAAGTGTAATAAAAAGTAATAATGAAGACGAACAAATAAGGAGGAAAGAGTTGTTTATCTCTTTAGCTTTTAATAGGTTGTGATATTCGGAAAGTGCTCCAATACTCAAAACAAAAGTCAAAACAAAAATGATGCCCCTAACTAGGGGATATTCAGCAAAAAATACAAGCAAGAAAACAGCAATGAGTATCGTTGTAGAAACGATTAGTCTATTTGCCAACCCCTTAAACTTATGACCATCCTTCATCTACCTAACCTCCTCATTCTAGAAGCATAAAAAGTAAGAGCCTTTTCAAAATCAACTTCAGTAAATTCTGGCCATAATACAGTAGTAAAATATATTTCTGTATAAGAAAGTTGCCACAACATAAAATTACTCAATCTCATTTCTCCGCTTGTTCGAATCAAAAGATCTGGATCAGGATGACAATTTGTATCTAGATTGTCTGTAATCATTTGTTCAGTGATTTTCTCTGTACTACTTTTTCTCGATACAATTTTATTTACAGCTCTTACTATCTCATCTCGTCCTCCATAATTAAGAGCAAGAACTAGTTTTAAACGTTGATTGCCTTGTGTACGCACCTTAACCTTATCTAGTATTCTATGAAGATAAAAGGGAAATTCTGAAGAGTCCCCTATAGTTTCAAGGCAAACATGATTATTCACAAGCAAACCTTGTTTTTTTAAAAGAAATCTTGTCAACATATGAAATAAAGCTCGTATTTCCTTACGAGGTCTTTGCCAGTTTTCTGTAGAAAAAGCAAAAACAGTCAAAATTTTAACACCCTTTTTTGCAGCTATCTCAACAATTGATTGTAAAGTTTGTGCCCCCGCATGATACCCTTGAATAATTGGCAATCCCTCTTTTTGGGCCCATCTGCGGTTACCATCCATTATTAGTGCTATATGAAAAGGAGATTTTCTAACTTGCTCGATTTTGCTTGCCTCATCACTTGTTGAATAGCTCATCAATTCACCTACAATTAAGAAGCAATCTTACTGCATCCGAGAGAAAAAATCTAAAGGAAAGAGAGTTATATGAATTTTGGTAGACATTATCACATATTGTGGCTATCATATTATATTGAATATTTTGAAATTAAAAGGTAGTATGAGACAGAAATCCCGTTGGCCTCTCTTTTTTATTGGCACTGTACTTTTTTTAACCATTTACAACATTCTCCCTACACTTTTTTTTTATAGCAAGCCGCTTGACAAAGCCATTTCTACAAAAAAAGCAACTCAGATCGCAGAGAATTCTCTTCAACGTGTAAACAACTTAAAAGAAGAATCAACTTTATGGATTACCTCATTTTGTGATCTTCTTGAAATAGAAAAGCCCGATATTGCTGTCTACGACATAAATCCTCAATATCTCTCTGTTACCTTTAGTAAAGAAAATGCCTACAAAAAATTCAAAAAATACCTCCCTAATGCGGGAGCCCTAATCCCCTTCTATCCATCAGAGCTTCACCTTAGCGCTCTTAGTGACACCATTACTGATAACAATTTGGTAAATGAAAAAAGCAAATTTAATATACTCGTACAGACCAATATCCCAATCATCTTTGAAAAAGAAAAGATGGATCAATACTTCAGTACAATCACAAAACAAAGGGACGGGAATCCTACTGAACAATATAAAAAAATTGTTCTAGAAAGATTCGTTAACCTCACTAAAGCCATAGGCTCAACAAGCACAGTAGCTCACAACATAAGCTCAGCTCTCAATACATCAACATTCAACAATAGCGCTCACTATTTACTTCAGGCTGCAGATCAAATTATTATATACAATGATCTCTTCCAAAATACAAGAAGCTTAGAGAAGAACTTTTATCAATCCGTTCTACACGGATATTTCCCTGAATCACGTAAACAAGTGCTTGCAAACACCATTCAAAACTTTTCATCTCTAAAAGAATATATTCAACAAGAAAAAATCTCCCTAAAAGCCAAGGATAGCCTTTCTCCAATACAGAAGAGCCAACTTACCACACTGGAGAAAAATGAAGATAAACTAAGAAAAGCTGGCAAAATTCTTCTAGATCACAAGAATCTAATTGAGTCCTCAAATACTCCGTGGACATCAGGTGAAATTAATACTGCTATCAAAAACAAGGTAGACACCAGCACCCTTGAGCTTGATACATCCACTATGAACCCTGTGATTGAAAAGGTAGTTCTTGACTGGAAGAGTGACATGATCAAACTCATTTTCTCATCCTCCCTCATCGAGTACAGAAACCAACTAATGGCTTCAAGTAAAACAATGGATAGAGGAGAAAAGATCAACCAGATCATTTATAATGAGATAGCCAGAATCTCCTCCGCATCAAATGAGGAATTCAATACCAATCCAAACACTATAGAACTACCTCTCAGTTCAATTAAAGACAGTACAAGTCTAATTGCTTATAACCTTGAACCAATTGCTGAAGCATTCAAAGCAAACGTTAAACAGACACTAGAAAGAGGGTGGCATAGATCTCATCCTGAGCTTCAGAAAGAGAACTTTCCAATTGTAGATTGGCAAGAATTTAAATCTCTGCTTCCGCAGGAACAACATCTTCATCTTATCCTCTATACACCTAGAGAGGATGAAGCTGATGTCCCAAGAGGATTTAAATCAGGCTCAGTTTACGTCATTGCAAAAGATCTTAATAAGATTCTTCATAAATACCAAAATAAATCATCATCAATTGACGCTAAAAAATTAAAGGAAGACTTCACACAACTTGAAAAAATCCTAAGAGACCTTGGTTTTCTAGGATTCCCAGGGAACACCTACCCACTCTCTAATAAATTTGCAGATGACTATATCTTTGAATCAACCGACTTCTATAGAAGCGTTCTGTCTGCTAGTAGGGAAAACATGCAAGTTACTGGCTCCTCTAAATACGGAATTCTTGAGCTTTCAACTGTAAGACAACGGATTGGTGCTGAAAATGCAATCGACGATAAGATCCACGAGTCGTTACTAAAATGGAGAGATGAATATTATTCAAAAGATGTAGACCCTAACCCTTCAAGTAAATACCTAGTTCCTAAACCCACAAAAAATGCGCTGCTAAGCAATTTTGCCTTAAGTTTTAAGAAATATTTCAGGGGTGATGAAAGAAAAACCATCAAATGGGGTCTTGATCTCTCTGGCGGGAAAACTGTTCAAATTGCTCTCAAAGATCATAATAATCAAACAGTCACTGACGATGCTGCAATAACCCAGGGGATTAATGAGCTTTATGCTAGAGTCAATAAAATGGGAGTTTCTGACGTAACAATCCGAAAAGAGGGAAGTAACATCACTCTTGATTTTCCAGGCTCTCAGCTACGATCAGCTTCAGAGCTTGTTAAATCAGCCTCCATGACTTTTAACATTGTTAACGAAAAATTTTCTTCAAAATCATCACATTTATATTCAAACACAAGCCAATTTTTACAGAATGTTTGGAATGAGGCTGTTGTTACAAACAAGAAAGACCTTCAAAGTATTCAAAAGATTGCCTATTCTCATTTATATGGATCTGGCCAAGATAGTAGCGCAGTAGAACCTAAAGGTGAAGACGCTACCATCCTGGTAAATAATGGGCTCCGTTTAATGAACCCAGACCACCCTCAAATATCAAATACCTTTAATACCAATGAATCTATGATTGCAGTCATGAGGGGGGACACATTTAGCAGCTGGGAAGGACAAACACACCCGTTAACAATTGTCTTTAAAAACTCCGCCCTAGAAGGGAATCATCTTGAAGATATTTCACCCGGATACAGCCCTGACAAAGGAAACTTCCTCAGCTTTACAATACAATCCTCACAAAAATCTCGAGAAGGTGAAACAATTAATCCGCGCAAAATCCTCTATGCATGGACCAATGTCTTCTCTAAAGATGGCATTATTGGTACTGACAACGAAGGCTATACCTCATCTTCAGGATGGCGTATGGCTGTTATTCTCAATGGATCCATTGTAAGTAGCCCAACACTTAATGATGCTATACAATCCTCAGGTGTGATTACAGGCCGGTTTACTCAAACTGAAATTAATAACCTTACTGCAGACCTTAAAGCGGGATCCCTAACCTACACCCCACAAATTCTCTCCGAGCAGAATATCAGCCCAGATCTTGGGATTAAGGAGCGTATGAGTGGAATCATTGCAACATTGGTAGCCCTTTTCTGTGTGATCATCGCTATGATTGCGTACTATCGATTTGCAGGTATTATTGCCTCTATTGCTGTACTCTTTAATATCATGATCATCTGGGCAACTCTTCAAAATATTGGAGCCTCTATCACACTTGCAGGAATTGCAGGCATTATCCTAACAATTGGCATGGCTGTAGATGCAAATGTCCTTGTTTTTGAGAGAATACGCGAAGAGTTTGCTAAAACGAAAAAAATTGCATCCTCTATCAGAATGGGTTATCAAAAAGCATTTTCTGCAATTTTTGACTCAAATATCACTACAATTATAGCGGCTCTGATTCTCCTGAGTTTTGATTCAGGACCTGTTAAGGGGTTTGCTATTACACTTATCATTGGGCTTGTATCATCAATGTTCACTGCCCTTTATATGACAAAACACTTTTTCTCACTTTGGGTGAAGAACCCAAAAAGAAAAATGCTTTCAATGGCAAACTTATTTAAAAAACCGAACTTTAACTTCCTTAAATGGGGAAAATCCGCCCTGATCACCTCTCTATTGATCATTATTTGTGGTGCATTTAGCCTTTCTCAGGATAAACACTCTATATTAGGAATGGATTTTACAGGAGGGTTTGCCCTTAATCTAGACCTTAAAAATGATGGTATGACCGACTCATATCGATCAAAAGTAGAAGAAGCACTTACTGCTGCTGGTGCTCCTAAAAACAGCTTCCAAGTTAGAGAGTTATCTCCTAAAAACCATGTTCGTATTTTCCTAAGTAAGACCATGGACGAAGGAGGAAATCCTTTCTATCAATTACCACATGAAATAATGCAAGAGCAATATAAATATGCCTATGAAAATAACCCTAGAATTACTTGGATCCTAAAAGCTCTTGCAGCAGCCGACCTCACTCCTCAAGACTCCTCATTGGAATCACTTGATCTTGGGTGGCAAAGTATAAGTGGCCAGGTTTCAGATACTATGAGAAATAATGCCTTTATTGGTCTGGCTCTTGCCTTACTATGCATTCTTCTCTACATTACATTTAGATTTGAATTCAAATATGCTTTGAGTGCTACTATTGGACTTGGAGTTGACATTCTTCTAACACTAAGTTTCTTAAGTATATTTCACCTTATGCATCTTCCTATACAAATAGATCTAAGTACAATTGCAGCTCTAATGACAATTGTTGGTTATTCATTAAATGATACAATTATTGTCTTTGATCGAATTAGAGAAGACTCAAGACAAATATCAGGAAGCTCATTTAGGGATATTATTAATACAGCCCTAAACAAAACTCTCAGTAGAACAATTCTTACCTCTACAACAACTCTTCTAGTCCTTATTGCGCTTGTTGTTCTAGGCGGCAGCACAATTTTCGGATTTGCATTTGTAATGACTATGGGAGTATTTATAGGAACCCTTTCTACACTTTTTATCGCTTCAACTCTTCTCTATGCACAGAGTAAAAAAACAAACAATAAAACTAATGGTAACCACAAATTAATACTCAAAGAAGAAGTGGAATAAGAGGACTCAGATTAACTTATTGCTTTCTTTCCTAGAGAGGGTTAAAATATGATCTTAACCATTATATGTAACACCTGAATTAAGTATAAAAATGCTGGTGTACTGCCTTCAAGCATCATAGTAATAAATAAATCATAAAATCTAGGATTCATGAAAGATCTCAAAATAGAAGAAGAAAATAACACCACATCATGGATCTATCCACATTCAGATGAAATAATTGTGCAAAAGCTAATTAACGAATTCAATGTTAATGAAATTATAGCAAAAGTCCTAGTAGCAAGAGGTCTGACAAGCTCTGATGATTTGCACCATTATTTTTATGCAAAACTTCCAGACCTAATTCCTCCAGAGGAATTAGAGTGCATTATTAATGCAACTGAACGTATCAAAAAAGCACTGCTTTCAAATGAAAGCGTCCTTATTTATGGGGATAATGATGTCGACGGAATTACTGGAACAGCTCTTCTAGTTGATCTGTTAGGTGAGTTGGGAGGAAATGTTTTCTATTATGTGCCTAACCGCAGCTCACTGAAAAATACACCGATCATGGATGCTATTGAATACGCTTCTAATAACAATTGTACACTACTAATTACTGTCGACTGTGGTATCACAGCGGCATCAGAAATTTTTGAAGCAAAACAGATCGACATAGATGTAATTGTTACAGATCACCATGTACCAACAAAAGAGCTCCCAGAATGTATAGCCACACTTAATCCAAAATTGATCGATAGTAGGTACCCTAATAAAGATCTTACTGGTGTTGGAGTAGCCTTTAAGCTAGCTCACGCACTTGTTAACCAATTAGTTTCAGAAAAAAAAATTGCTCAAGATGCCATTGATCTAAAAAAATACCTAGATCTTGTCGCTCTTGGTACAATTTCTGACATGGGAGCACTTATTGGCGAAAACAGGATCCTTGTTCGCTATGGTTTAGAACAACTCAAAAACACTCACAGAATCGGCCTCAGAAAGCTGATGGAACTATCTCTTACTAACACCAAAACACTTTCAACAATAGATGTTGCCTCAAAAATTACACCAAAACTTAATAGTCTTGGAAGAATTGATGATGCAAGAAAAGGCATTGAACTCCTACTCCTAGCAGATAGCCGCAAAGGCTCTGATCTTGCAAAAAATCTTAATATATTAAATACGGAAAGACAAAGAATAGAACGAGAAAATCTCAAAATTATTGAGATGTTAATAGAAGAAGAAAAAGAAGAAATCGAAAACAACAAGGCTATAGTTATTATATCCGATAAACTTCATTCTGGTGTTGTTGCAATTATTGCAAGTAGACTAATAAAGCAATATCACAAACCTGCTGTCGTCCTTTGTATTGATGGTGATGTTGGTAAGGGTTCACTTAGAACTATCCAGGAATTTCCTCTTATTCCTGTGCTTAACTCCATGTCTCACTATTTCATCAACTATGGTGGTCATGATTTTGCAGCAGGGATTACAATCAACAAAGAGAACATCAACAACTTTAAAAAATCCTTTATAGAAGCTGCTAATAAAACACTAACATCAAAAGATATAACACCTAAATTACACATCGATGCTACTGTAAGTTTTAAATTCCTAACATTCGAATTCCTTGAATCTCTTAATCTCTTACACCCCTACGGCAATGGCAACCCCCAAATTACCCTGCATGCAATTGCAAAACAATTAATACCACCAAAGGTGATCAGTGGTAAACACCTTAAATTATATCTTGAACAAGATGGAAGAACTTTAGAAGGGATCGCCTTTAATCAAGGGTTTAGAAAGGAAGAATTATCAAATAATCCTTGTGATATTGAAATTGCTTTTCTACCTCAACTAAATGTC
Source organism: uncultured Chlamydiae bacterium (assembly GCA_902609415.1). Classification (GTDB taxonomy): domain Bacteria; phylum Chlamydiota; class Chlamydiia; order Chlamydiales; family CACLRR01; genus CACLRR01. Next base: position 10,315 of record CACLRR010000018.1, on the reverse strand, counting down.
TATCTTAATAAACCAAGCATCCAACTCCAAATTAAGGATTTTAGAAGAATCTGATTAGCTACAATCTTATCTCTAAAGAGTCTAATTATATTTAGATATGGAAAATAGTTAACTTTTGAAGAAAAAAAAAGTCATTTTCAATTCTTTTGAAAATGACTTAATCTATACAGTAAATGATAATGCCGGTTTTAGAAATGTATGCTACATTACATTTTCTTCACTATCTACAGCTTGTGTTTGTAAAAACTTCTCTTGATAACCCTTTACATCATCAATATGAATAACCCAAGCAGCACCCTTCCTTATTGCAGTTAAGGCACCAATTCTTGTAGCATAGTAAATTTTTTGAGCAGGAACACCAAGCATTTTAGCAACTTGATTTACTGAAAAATAACCCTTAGAATTATCAAATAAGAGCTCTCCACCAAAAACAGACTTATTTCTAGAATACTTCTGCCTTCTATAGTCCTCCAGATCATCTAAATGTATTGTCCAGCGAGTAGAGTCTTTTCTAGCCTTCAACTTCTTCTGCTTAATCGCTACATATATAGCCTGTCTAGTCACATTATTAATTCGGGCAGCTTCCGTAATTGAAACAACTCTATTAGCCTTATCCTCTAATGTTTGCTCTGGGGTAATGAGGCCCTCTTCTGGGGTAAATCCCTCTTCCATCGTAATTTTTCCTCCGGTTCTCACAACCCAAACTCAATCCAGTGAAAGAGATAGATTGTTGATTAACAAACTAGTTTTGCCCTTTTAAGATAATAATTTTCCCACAAAAAGGAATTGATATCAATAAAATTTCTATTTTTATGAAAAAAAACAGAATCAACTAAATTCTAGATCATTTAAAATAATTGATTTACATAAAACAGTTCATAAATAAAATTGTTTTTTTAATAGATACTATTCATTTTATTCGTTAAGCTCCAGAAATATAACCCCCAGGACTTATGTTTTCAAAAATTAACGTTTTATTTATAACTTGCTGTATATCAACACTCTCCATATATTCTAGCCCAAAAACACTCCCTGACCTCACCCCATCTCAATCCATCCAGATCTCCTCAGCTCTGATTGAGGCGCATTTTCAGCAAAAAACTTTTGATAAACTACTAGCTAAAAGATGTTTAAAGCTTTTTTTAGAGGAACTAGACCCCCTAAAGACCTATTTTGTTAAGGAAGAAATTGAACACATTCTTAACCCCTCTAATGCACTTTTAGAAAGGGTTTTGGAGGAATATAACCATGGCTCATTTGCTGTTTTTGAAGAGATTTATCAACTTGCACGATCAGCAGTCATGAGGCGCACTAAGATCGAAACCCATATTGACTCAACCCCCCTTCCAGAGGGTGTGTCCGCAAAAGAATTCTATAATCTTGATTTTGCTAAGTCAGAAAATGAACTATCAACAAGGCTCTTACGTATAAGATCCCTTCAAAATACAATTAGCAAAAAACTTGCAACTGCTGGTTCTGACCACTTCTTTGAGGAGCGAATTAAAAAAAACCGCCTATCAAAAGAAAAACCTCTTCTTACCGAAGACACCTTTACTGCAAGAAACTACATACTTACACATTTTATAAAAAGCCTCGCTTCTTCACTTGATAGCCATACTGCCTATTTTACACCAGCAGAAGCTAACCAATTTCTAATCCATGTACAACAAAAGCTTTCCGGAATAGGCGCTCTTCTTAAAGATGACCTATATGGGTTTACCATCGTCAATATTGTTGAGGAGGGACCGGCCTATCAATCAAAACTTCTAAAAGAAGGTGATGCAATCATAGCCGTTAATCATGAATCGGTAGTAGGTGAAGAATTATTTGATGCCGTCCAAAAGATCCGTGGCCCTGATGGATCAATCGTTACACTTACTGTTTTACGTGATGATGAGCATTCCAGTATCCCAGTAAAATTTGACGTAGATATCCTACGTGGCGAGATTGTCCTTAAAGAAAATCGCTATGATGTACAACTTATCCCCTATGGAAATGGTCAAATTGCCCACCTGCAACTCCACTCCTTCTATCAAGATGAATCCAGCTCTTCAGCAGAAGATCTACTCAATGCCCTAGCTAAAATAAAACAACAATACTTCATTAACGGAGTCATTCTAGACCTAAGAAACAACTCAGGAGGACCTCTCCCTCAAGCGATTGAGATTTCTTCAATATTTCTAAAACGAGGCGTAATCACCTCCATCATGGATAATACTGGAAGGGTTGATCACCTAAGATCTACAAGGGATAAACCTGTCTGGGATGGCCCTCTACTTGTTCTCACTAATAAATCTTCTGCCTCCTGTTCAGAAATCGTTGCACAAACACTACAAGACTGGGGCAGAGCATGGATTGTCGGTGATAAAACCACATTTGGGAAAGGCACGTGCCAAACATTTACTCTTGATGCCTCTAGACCTGACTATATCAATCCACTTGGAGAATATAAGGTCACTCGTGGAGTTTACTTTACAGCCAGTGGTAAAACACCCCAACAACTCGGAGCAAAAGCTGATATAGAAATACCCTCCCTTCAATCTTTCCTAGAAATTGGAGAAAAACATATCCCCTATCCCATTAATAATATTTCCATTGAAGCAAACTTTTATGATAAATTTGAGGATCTACATCCCTTCTATAGAAATAGGATGAGAAAACATTACAAAGGGTGTGAACAACAAAAAGAAACATTCTTAAATAAGCTTCACCCTCAAATAAGTAAAAATACAGCTTTGCGTATCCAAAATAGACCAGCATATCAGTCCTACCTAGAAAAAGCGAAAAAATACCAAAAGACAAAAGATGATCAAGACTTAGGTGCCCCAGGGCGTGATTTACAGCTAGATGAAGCAATCCACGTTATGCAGGACTTGATCTACACCTATCCTCATCAAGAAACCTTTGATTAACTAGGAATTCCCTTGTAATATGCTTATTTCCCTAAAATTCAGCACAAAATGTCAGGTTTAATCCCAATACACCTTTTCGATGATCAGGATTGATTTCTGGTGTGATGCTTAAATAACTTTTTGTCTCAATTGAAAAAATCTTGGGTATGATACTAATTGGATTGATCAGCATCTTAGTGACAAATCCAAGAAGTGAAGAATTCAATAGTTTTCCTCCATCAGACTCAATATATTTATATAAAGGAATAAAAAAATATTCGCCTAAAAAATAACCTCCAATAGGTGTTGTAATCAAATCGTGGATAGAAGGGCGCTCTACTATTGCTTCTGGGGCATATTCAAATATAGTTGACAGAACTATCGCTATCTTAAAGGCCAATTCTTCACTGGCTCCATAATCTCTTGAGCCTATATAGTACCATCCCCCTATCCATGGATGTCCTAAATAATTAAGCCAAGGGTTATCATTATCAAGAACAGGCATCCGGCGAACATGATTCCACCATTTAGATAGAAGTCTATTAAGTTCAATTTTCTCTTCCCAATTAGATAAAGCTTTATTTTGAGCTAAAACTCCTAAAGTAAGCAGAGTAAGAGTAGCATACGTTATACTTCCTGTAACAACAAACTAGTCATAATCAAATTGATTATTCGTCTGTTCGGAGCTTATATGAAGAGGGCGACACACCACTAGAAACACTAAAGAAAATAAAATATATTTTCTTAACCCCATATTTTTTTATATTATATAAATACAGATCATCACACAAGGAAACTAATCGCATTTTTTTCCTAATCAGTTTAATATAGTGTAAAAAATAATGAGATTATCTCTATGAGTCAAAAAATTCGCACAAGAATAGCCCCTTCTCCTACAGGAGACCCTCACGTAGGCACAGCCTACATGGCACTTTTTAACTACATCTATGCAAAACATTATGAAGGTGATTTCATACTAAGAATTGAAGATACTGACCAAAATCGCTCTAGACCCGAGTATGAAAAAGCGATTATTGACTCACTTAAATGGGCAAAACTTAAGTGGGATGAGGGAGTTGATGTCGGTGGAGAACATGGCCCCTATAGACAATCTGAGAGAACTGAAATCTATAGAAAATATTGTAATATTTTACTGGAAAAAAAGTTGGCCTATAAGTGCTTTGCTACTCAAGATGAGTTAAAGGCAATGCGCGCTGTCCTCGCACAGAAGGGACAACGTGGTGGCTATGATGGACGCTATAGAAACCTTTCAGCAGAAGAAATTGCAGAAAAAGAAAGCCAAGGCGTTCCATATGTTGTTAGGCTAAAGGTACCTCTTTCAGGTGAGTGCACATTTATTGATGGAGCTAGAGGGCAAATCACAACACCATGCGCTGACATTGACGACCAAATCTTAATGAAATCTGACGGGTTTCCTACTTATCACCTAGCCAATGTTGTTGATGACCACCTAATGAAAATCAATGTAGTGATTAGAGGTGAAGAGTGGATTGCATCAACACCTAAGCATATCCTTCTATATGAAGCCTTTGGATGGGAACCTCCAAAATTTATCCACATGCCTCTTCTTCTTGACACTAATGGGAAAAAACTATCAAAAAGAAAAAACCCCACTTCCATTGAATACTATAAAGACCAAGGCTATCTACAAAATGCATTTGTTAACTTTATGACACTTATGGGCTACAGTATGCCTGGTGATAAGGAGCTCTACTCCCTAGATGAAATTATTAAAAGTTTTGATATAAAGAGAATTGGTACATCAGGTGCTATCTTTGATCGTAAAAAGCTTAACTGGATAAACCAGCACTATATTATTAATGATGTCCCAGTAACCAATCTATGGAATGAAATCCAACAATGGGGCCTAAATGAAGAATTTATGCAACAGTTAATGCCCCTTGCTCATACACGAATAAAAACATTTGCAGACTTCTTTCAACTCTTTGATTTCTTCTTCCTTGACTACCCCACCCTTTCAGAAAAAATACTCTGTCCGAAGAACCTCACAACTGAAGCTTCTGCAATGATTATACAAACTCTTATATGGATCCTAGAAGAAAAACAGGACTGGTCTCGCTTTGGATTAGAATCTGCATCACAAGACTTAGCAAAGCTCTTTTCTGTTAACCACAAAAAAATTATCATCCCTATTATCTATGCAGTCCTTACAGGAAAATTGCAAGGACCTCCCCTCTATGATTCATTCCAACTTCTCAAAAAACATAGAGTCAGAGCACGCCTTCTTCATGCCTTGCAATACTTAGACTCCCTCTCTAATAAAAAATTAACTATACTAAAAGCTGCCTATGACAAAAAGGAGTGCGCTCATCTAATCAAAGTAAAAGCTATCTCCTAGGATTTTCTTCATTTTCAACCTTCTTTTCTGATAGAATATAGTTTGGATGGTAACCTGCTTTGCCGCATGAAAAACATAAAAAACAACATAAACAAAAACAGAAAAATTTAATCATGAAACAAAACTCCCCTAAAATAGATAAAATTCAATTTAGTAGACATAACCCGCTTATCTCTACTATAAAAAAGCGTGTACTTTTAAATAAAGAAGGTTCCTCAAAAAATGTTTTTCATATTGAGCTTGACCTCTCACAGATTCCACTTCAATATAATACAGGTGATTGCGTTGCTATTCTACCCCAAAACCCCACTAAGGATATTGAACTGATTCTTAGTTTTTTCGAAATAAAAGAAGATATAAAACTTATAAAGTCACTCATTCACGATTGTAATATCGTTAAAGCCACGAAAAAACTGCTTCAGTTAACCTATGATCACTCACAGGATCCCTTTCTAAAAAAGGTTCTCACCACATACACACCAAAGGAAAGGAAATCATTTTTAGAATCAATAGATGTGCCCACCCTACTCGAAACCTATAAGCCAATAAACATGAAACCTTCCGAATTCCTTGCTACTCTTCAACCCATGTTACCTAAATTCTATTCCATTGCCTCCTCCTACCTTGCAGATCAACAATCAATCTCTCTTATGATCAGCACCTTTGTCTACTCAATAGGAGAGAAGACAAAAGAAGGCCTTTGTTCCTCTTTTCTATGTAATCATGCATCTATAGGTGAAACAAATATTTCTTTTTATCTTCAACCAAATCCACACTTCTCACTTCCAAAATCCACATCTACACCCATCATCATGGTGGGTCCTGGAACAGGATTTGCTCCATTTAGAGGATTCATTCAGGAAAGAGTTCATAATAGTGATCATTCAGTTAATTGGCTATTTACAGGAGACAGGCACTCTGCATTCGATTTCTATTACGAAGATGAACTAAGAACTTATGAGAGCAATAATAACCTAAACCTTGTGACCGCCTTTTCGAGAGATCAAGAAGAAAAATGTTATGTACATCATAAAATGCAAGAACATAGTAAAAAACTCTGGAGTCTAATTCATCAAGAGGGTGCCCATATTTATATCTGTGGTGACGCAAAGCATATGGCAAAAGACGTCACTAACACACTATACGAAATTGCTCAAAATCATGGCAACCTCTCACATGAAGAGGCTCTTAACTACTATAAAAAACTTCGATCAGAAGCTAGGTTCGTCCTTGATGTTTACTAGCAAACTACAATGACAAAACAGGCCCTCACCTTTACCAAAAGAGGTCAAACCATTTCCACTCGTACAAGAAAAACCTACTCTCGATTCATCAATTTCCAATAAAGAAGCAATATTCTTTCGCATAGCACAAAAATGCTCCTCTAATCTTGGCTGACTCCCCTCAAGTGCAAAAGAAATGGATTCTATATCATATCCCTTTAGTAATTTTTTTGCTTCAAGGACATAATAGTTACTATTCGTACAACCTTCCTGACACATTTTTGGAGCTATTGTCCCTAATACTGAAACTTGTACTATAGAAGAGATCGCATGACAAAGTGAGTGATAGACAACATCACCATCTGAGTCAGCATCTAAACCATTGATATCTTCAAATTTCACCCCTCCGATCACACAGACTTTCTGTCCTGGATTTTTCAAAAATGCATGTGAATCACGACCAAAACCATATCTAAATCCCATTTAACTCTACAAGCCCCCCATTTGTCATAATAAACATCTTTTCTAAACGCACCCCAAAATTATTAAAATATAATGCTGGCTCTATTGAAAAAACCATACCCTCCTCTAATAACTCTGGTGATCTCCCTATTACCGGATATTCATGTACTTCTAAACCAATACTATGCCCAAGGCTATGATAGATATGGTCTTCACTGATCCCACAACTTATCACATAGTTTACAAATGCTTTATCCATTAGGTCTACCTTGTTACCAACAACTGCTGCCTTGCAAATTATATCAAATGCACCTTCTACTACCTCAATAATCTTATCCCTTTCCTTATGCTCACTAGTAACAACCATCTTAGTAATATCACTGCAGTATCCATTATGAATCACTCCCATATCCAGAAGTGCAAGACCATTCTTATTAAATTGTTGTGATGTTGAATGATGGTGTGGGTATCTAGTATTTCCATTAAAAGCCATAATAGGATCAAATGCACTTTGATAAGCTCCTTTTGCTAAAATATGAGAAATAAATTCTTTCCTTATTTCTAATTCTCTAGCACCCTCACAAATCATGGGTTTTACATGCAAAAAACCTTCTTCTGCAATCTTTAAGGAGCTCTCAATCTTTTGTATTTCAGAAGGATCCTTAATCATCCTCAATCTTTTAACAAGATCATCAGACTGAAATTCCTGCAAACCCTTGATAGATTGTATTCGTTCATGAGTTGCGTAGTTTCCATCAATTACAACGGAGCAATTAGGTTTTAGATTAAACTCATTCAGTGGGGCAATATCACCCACATATGAGAGCGCCTCTATATACCTTCTATCTACATACAAACAACATCCTGAATTCTCTAACACAAAAAGGCCAAATGAAACTCGACAACCTGTCAAATATTCGATACTCTTGGGGTTTGTAACTAAAAGAGTTTGATACCCATGCTCCTCTTTAAGGCTCTGTAATCCTTTAATACGATTTACTAACATATAACCAGTATGTAGAAAAAAGCATTGCTAGAGAAGACTTTTTTTTTTAGACTAAAAAGATGCGTATACTTTCAACACTTATTTCCTTCGGTCTTCTTGGCTACGGAGTCCACTGGGTCAATTTAAAACACCCCGACTATAAATATAAAGCACTAGAAGTCATCAATAGTGGGAACTTCCACACCCTTGAAGCTCGCTATTCTTCAAAACAAATAATGGATTTTAATCGTAAACAGTTACTCAAGGATGACAATCATAAATATCTCCCTTCTATAGAAAAATTCTCACCTTACCTACTCATGGAAGTAAAATATTCACAATCAGATCAACAGACTCAAGAAGGCTTAATCCTTTGGGATCTACTTGATGGTGAAATGGTCATTAATACAAACCACTGGGAAAAGACCCATGGATTTAGTGACTGCATCAATGCAAATGTAGAAAAACATGAGTTTAAAGTAATCAATGCGATAGCAGAGCGTGGTGGAATCATTGACAGAGATTCCCTAGTAAGATCATTACAAATCGAAAATGATCTCCTTGCTAACTGGATAGATCGATGTAGAAGAAAAAAACTAGTAGTTCAAACAGGAAACCACTTTAGACTACATTTACAAAATCCACGTCTTGCAATCAAACCAGAAACCATTATCGATGATAGACTTGTTACAAAAGACTATAAAAATGCCGAAAGAATCTCTAAACGTTATTCTCACTCACAAATAAAGCGTATTGCTGAGGCCGCTTTTGGTCAAGACTTCACCATAAAACGGAGTTTGGATGTCTACCTGCCAATTTATTGCGTAACCATTGAGAATCCAGATGGATCGAAACACACGTCCTACTGGAACGCTATCAATGGAAGACAACTCCATTTCACCTCTGTCATTGAATAAAATTTCGATTGCACTAAATCTCTTCAGCTCTTAAACTTTAGCCTACTTGCAAGAGTTAAGGAAAGATGGCTGAGTGGTCGAAAGCGCCTCCCTGCTAAGGAGGTATACCTTAAACGGTATCGAGGGTTCGAATCCCTCTCTTTCCGTTCTAACAACTTATATAGAATGACTGCAGACACAAAAGTTCAGATAAAAGCACCTCCTAATTCTAAAGAATCTGAGATGATGGTACTTGGGTGTGCTATTGGAAACATCAATGCTCTCAATATTATTCAGGAAATGCTCGATAAAGAGGATTTCTACTATGAAGAACACGCAACTATCTTTACAACCTTAGAAATCTTCTATCAGCGAGAACGCCCAACAGATATTCATCTAATTGCAGAGGAGTTAAAGCGATCCAAAAAATTAGAATCGATTGGTGGAATCTCCTATCTAGTCACCCTCTCCCAGTATGCAGGGACCTCTGCTCACGTAGAGGAATATGCGGAACTTGTAAAAAACAAGGCTATTCTACGCAGAATGATTGCAACCTCGCAAGAAGTTGAATCTTCAGCCCTTCGTGATCCAAGTAATGTTAGTGAATGTCTGGACGAGGCACAAGCTAAATTCTTCACTATTTCACAAAGAGTTAATGCTAAAATTGGAGTTACACTTAAAGAACACCTCACTGGAATCAAAAATGCAAGTGAGCTGCCTTACCTTAAAGAGCTAGAAATAAGGCAAAAAGAATTCTATGAAAAAGACCCTAATGAGGTTTCAGTCACAGGCCTTCCAACAGGTCTAATTGACCTAGATAAACTGATTAGTGGATTTAACCCAGCCAACCTAATCATCCTAGCCGGCAGACCATCTATGGGTAAAACAGCGCTTGCTCTTAATATCGCTCAAAATATTCTTGAGCAACAAAATGCAGCCATTGGAGTCTTCTCCCTAGAAATGACTGCTGGAGAGTTAATTCACCGCTTAATTTGCTCTCACTCTCAGGTGGAATCAGAAAAAATTAAAACAGGTGCACTTGACGGTTCTGAATATCAACAAATTGTTACTACGGTCAAAACTCTACAAAATCATACGCTAATTATTGACGATCAACCTGGCATTAAGATTACAGACCTTAGAACTAGAGCGCGAAGACTTAAAGAAATTTATGATATCAAATTCCTTGTCATTGATTATCTTCAACTTCTTACGGGGTCAAAAAGTTACGGCAATTCAGAAAACAGACAAACAGAAATCTCTGAAATTTCTAGGCTCCTTAAGAACCTTGCTCGTGAACTAAATATTCCAATACTCTGTGGCTCCCAGCTCTCTAGGAAAGTAGAGGAAAGACCTGGTCATAGGCCTCTCCTTAGTGACCTAAGAGAATCTGGTTCCATTGAGCAAGATGCTGATATCGTTTTACTGCTCTTTAGAAGAGAATACTATAACCCAAACGATAAACCTGGTATCGCCGA
>CACLRR010000017.1 GCA_902609415.1 uncultured Chlamydiae bacterium | reverse complement strand
GCAGCAATCTTTGATGTACAGATCAAACGAATTCATGAGTATAAACGTCAGCTTATGAAGGCTCTTCATACTATCATACTTTATCAAAGACTAAAGAAAGGCCAAAGCCATAGTAAGGTCAAGCGTCAGATTATTATCGCAGGAAAAGCAGCGCCAGGATATGCAATGGCAAAAAATATTTTAAGATTATTTTATATAATTGCACAAAAAATAAATGATGATCCCGACACAAACCAACAACTCAAACTTATCTTAGTAGAAAACTATAACGTCTCTAAAGCAGAACTACTAATCCCAGCAACAGACCTCTCCGAGCAGATTTCCTGTGCAGGACTTGAAGCCTCAGGAACATCCAATATGAAATTTGGAATGAACGGAGCTCTTACTATTGGCACAGAAGATGGTGCTAATATAGAAATGAGAGAAGCCGTGACTGATAAGTACTGGCCCTTTCTTTTTGGCCTTAGGAGCGAAGAGATAAATGATCTGCAAAAAACAAATGGCTACAATCCTGAGGAAGAAGCAAAAAAAGATCCTGAGGTTTATCAAGCGCTACAATCACTTGTTGATGACAGTTTTACAACTAATGAAATAGAGGCTAATGTTCTTAAAGAAATCCATAGAAGTCTACTTCAGGGGGATAACCCTGACAGATATTTTATCCTCAAAGATCTGCCAGCCTACTCTAAAACTCAAGATAAGGTCGAAGAGCTTTATGCTAAGCCTTTTGAGTGGGCACAACATACTCTCATGAATATTGCAGCGATGGGAGAATTCTCTTCTGATGCTTCTATAGAGCGCTATGCTAAAGAGATTTGGGATATATCACCCCAACCACTTGATCTAGATGAATTGGAATTAGTGAAGTCTGAATTTTCAGATAGCGACCGGTGCAACATCGCCTAATTTAGGGTAAATCAATACAATTTAACCTCATTTATAAAATCATTGCTAACCTATATCTAATGAAAGTTTAAGTTAGCCCCCACTTCTCTAGAAGTTCTTGATACCTATCGGAACGGATAATCTCTTCCAAGCCTTTATTAATCTTTTTTATTAGAATCATATTCCTATTCTCTGTTGTAACAATCCTTATTCCCTCTTCCGTATAGGGATAGGTAGCAATCTCAAGAGAGGGGAAAAGCTCTCCAACACTATTATTTGCAACAAAAAGGTCAATAAGCGCTGCATCGAACATCCCCCTTTCTAATCCCTGCAGAGCGTCTGTGGGTGTTTGATAATACTCTTGGATAATTCTTGGATACTCCTGAAAAAAATCTAGCAAGAGAGATGTTCTCTCAATAGCGACAATTTTACCTTCTAATTCTTTTAGATCTTTTATCTTACTTTTTCTTGTAACAACAAGCACTGGGCCTGTTCTTAATAAAGGCTCAGAAAAAAAGTATGTAGATTGATTTTCTATCATTGGCATCATCGTTGACAATGCTGCATCGTAATGCTTTTGCCTTAATCCAACTAGGATGTTATCCCAATTAGAACTAACAAGCTCTAGTCGAAGACCTTCAGCTTTGGATACCTCTGTTAGTAGATCTCTCATAAAACCAGAAATCCTGAACTGCTGACCATCAGTATTAATGGGAAACCATGTACTATCTATACCGATCCTAAATAGAGTATTTGTAGGAAAACTGCACTGAAGAAAAAAACAAAAAATCAAAGGAAGAAAGCGCTTCATTTCCTTAGCATAAGTGATAAAACATTTTTTTCAAATAGATCAATTGATTAAAAAAAATGAAAAGAATATGAGTAGGTTAACAAGGAGCAATGGATATGTTTAAAGATCACCTTTTATGCTCCACCCGTGCTAGTAATAAAAATAGCATAATCAATGAGCTCTACTTATGCTACATACCAATGCATAAAGAGTTTACACTGATAAAATCGTATTTAAAATGGATAAGAGAGACCCTTTATGAGGGGCAGCGATCATCATCCATCGCATGGATGTTTGCAAATAACAGTGAATGGATTGATCGCCATCATGATAAAATGATACTCTCATTCATAGAAAGACTCTCTGCCTTGCAAAAACCAATCAACCAAATTATGGATCACCATAAAAGTTTCGAAGAAACTAAGCCACTTCAACAAGTCATTGTCACTCTCTACCATAATTTTTATGAACTTCCCGACATGACAAAAGAGTGTAAGCTGCTAAAATCTGGCGTAAATCTTATTGAATACTATGATACTTTTCTAGATCTTCCTGATTACCTAGAAATTGCAGAGGAGATCTTAAAAAACATCAATGAGCTTAGATACTGCGTACTAAGTACCGAATCAGATAGACTCACAAAAAGCACTTAACTCTTTTTTTAACATCTCTATCTCTTTATTAGAGAGCTTATCGCTGATCTTTCTAAGCTGAAAAAGTGTTTTTTTCAGGTTCTCTATTTTTGCTTCAGTTTCATAAAAATGAGATCTCTTATCATCTATCTTAGGAGGAAATTGTTTTTGGATTATCTCTAGCATCTGTTCGTGCTTTTGTCCAGAATAACCAGCTATAATCTTTTCTTTTTCCTCTAAAGAGCCTTCCTTAGAAGCTAAAATATAAGTTGTTTTTGCTGGCATCTTCTTTAAATTTATCTTCAGCTCATTGGTAGAAAGCGCGTCATGGAGCGAATAGAAATTAAGTGCATTATAAGCGGTTTTTGTACTATTAAAGGTAATCTTTAGCCATGTTGTAAATAGCTTTTTACTATCCGCATACCCCTTAAAAATTATGCGCGCTTTATGTACCCTTTCACCAATAAGTAAGATGGCCTGCTTTTGTATAGCCTTAAGCTCAGTTGTTATCTGAAGAAGATAATGGAGATCTTTATCAAGATCACCATCAACGAGATGATGCTTTAATAGCTGTTTTATCTGCTCTGCTTCATTTTGATCCATCTCTTCCGGTGAAAATAGCGTACGGAAACTATTATTAACTACAAGAGATGCAGAATTCTTATCCTCCTGTGGTCTTTTTTTCTTTAAAAACCTTTCGGCTAAAACATGATAATTTGACATTACATATTGCTCCCAGCAAGTGCACTTTTTGTAGCTTCTAACTTTTTATAAAACTCCCTTGTGAGCCTTTCATAATCATAGCTGGCTCTAGATGCGGGAAACATGTCTCCTACCGGCTTCCCCTGCAATACAGCTCTAGAAACAGAGATGTCTCTTCTAATTTTTGCATCGAATAATTTTCCTGGAAAAGCTTTTTCTATAGCCTTTCTATATGCTTCATTTGTAGCTCCCCTGTCATCCCAAAAAGAGAGTACTACCCCTAAAATATCTAGGTGGTGATGGGATTTAATCTGATCGTGATACTCCTTAAGTCTATTTAAGGCTAAGATAGAATATGGCTCAGGAACTGCACAAATTAAAGAATGTGTTGATGCAAAAAAAGCACTTTGTGTAAGCCACCCTAAACTTGGGGGTGTATCAATGAAAACGATATCATAATCCAATCCACCTAACGCTTTTCTCAAACGTTCGTGACCATATAAATCATTAACAATTGGGGAAGTTGCTTCCACACCATCTAAATAAACATTTGCAGTAACAATATCCAGACGATCAATGTGAGTATGCTGAATCACTTCATCTATTGTTTTTTCTTCCTGAAGTACAGCAACCATTGTATTAAATTGATCTGAACTAAAACCCATTCCAGTACTTAAGTTTGCTTGTGCATCAAAATCGACTAAAAGCACTTTTTTCCCGTGATTCCTTACTAAATTAACAGCCAAATGCATCACTGTTGACGTCTTTGCTGTCCCTCCTTTAAAACTACATGATGCAAGTACATCCATGATTTTCTCCAATGATTTTTTTTTGATTATATACCTAGAGCAAATATGAATTCAACACAACTTTATACAGTATAAAACAACCTAATAAATAAAAAAATTAATTTATTACTTCTATAAAAAATACCCAACATGTAAATAAAAAAAATGATCAGTTATTAAACAACAGAAGGTTTCTAATGGCAGTAAAAAGAAAAAAAGCGGCTCCAAAAAAAAGAGTTGCGAAAAAGGCAGCTCCTAAAAGAAGAGTAGCTAAAAAAGCAGCTCCTAAAAGAAAAGTAGCTAAAAAAGCGGCTCCTAAAAGAAAAGTTGCGAAAAAGGCAGCTCCTAAAAAAAGAGTAGCTAAAAAAACAACAAGAAAAGTTGCAAAGAAAGCTGCACCTAAAAGAAAGGTTGCTAAAAAAACAGTATCTAAAAGTAAGTCGATAAAAAAAGCGTTCACCAAAACTGAAATCATGAAACATATTGCTGAAGAGGCTGAACTAAAAAGACAAGATGTTTCAAGAGTTTTTGAACTTCTAGGTGGCGTTATTGATTCCCACGTAAGGAAAGGGAGTGTAGGTCAATTTAACATGCCTGGACTCTTTAAAATAGTTGTGAAGAAGAAACCTGCAACTCGTGCTAGAAAAGGGATCAATCCTTTCACAGGTGAGCCAACAACATTTAAGGCTAAGCCTGCAAGAAACATCATTAAGATTAGACCCCTAAAGGCCCTCAAAGAAATGGCCCAATAACTTCCTTAATTACAGTGCTATAGGCCCTTAAGGAAAATAAAATATTTTATTGACAAGCCCCTTAATTAAGGGGCTTGCTTTTTATTTAAATTTATAGTATAATTCATAGTTAATTATTTAGGAGAATTAATTATGGATGCTGTTAAGCTTAATCTTCTATGTGAAGCAGATAAATCATTTAAAACACTATGTACAGATCCTGAAATGAATGATCAGAGCCTTTTAGAGAGGGTTGGTTCAATTTCTAAAACACTTCAATGTCAAGTGCCTTCAGATATAAGCCGCATGTCACTTGAAGAGCAAGATACGTACTATCAATATATTGATTACAGAAGAGACGTCCTAGAACTGGGCCTTGACAAAATTCTTTTTGTAACTCTCCCAATAACAATGACCACACAACGAGGAGTCATTGATAAACGTACACCACCTACTACAGAAACAAGACGTATCTATACACTCCCCGCAGCAGAATCTACAACACAAGAAACCACCAAATGCAAAACAAAAGCTGATCTTACCTTTTTATTTGCTGAAACAAAAAGACTGTGCCCATTTGCTTCTCAAGTCTCGTCAGTAGAATCTCCGATTGGCATAGAGGATAGTATTGCACTACATGAATTAACTCTCATAGTATTTTGTGATATGTTTGCATTAGATCCCAATGATTTTGATAGAGAGATTATTAAAAATGGCAATGGTCAGTCTTTATACGCTATTAGTACTACACTAGAAAATGGAGAAAAATGGGTGCTTTCACTAGATGACTTTGTTCCTAAGGAATATTGTTCTTGGAAAGCAGATCATGATATCCCTGCAGATAGACAACATGAGACTATCTCTCTTCAAGACCTTTATGACAATGAAAGATCTTATCGTGCCAGTGCCACAAAATCTTTGACTATTAGCTCCTCTCACCAGCAACATACTGCCACAGGTGCTAGTGCGTCAGAAGTTAAAAATGTTGCTTGTCTTCCTCAAATAAGCATCTATGATGGGCGGCATTTTACCATTAGCGCTGTTACATCTGAAAATTTTCAGCATGTGACGGATTGCCTTAAGATTTCAAGAACGTATTTTCCACAAGAGATCGATTTTCTTACAAAATTGCATAAAGCTATGTCCTCTGGACTGCAGCCATTAGAAGAGAATCCTCAAAGAGTTGTGGATGGGCCTAATGCGCTTGCGCTATAAACAGTGTAAGCCTTCTTCAAAATACGTAGTACAGTGCTATGAGTGAAGAGAATCCTCAATTACTCTCCTGGTTGCGCTAAATAACATAAATCCCTCCTGAGCATTTTTCCCCTTTATGTAATTTCTGTGAAGCTCTCTTTCTGCATACCCTATATCCTTAAGTAGGCCGATAAATTCGTTTTTAGAATACCAATTAAGGTGGATCTTTTTTTCCACCATCGATTCTAAATCCTTTCCCATCCATGTTTCATAACGCACAATACATTTTAGATGTTGTTCTACTAAATCTACATCAACCTTCTCCCTACGAACAAAACGTTTCTTCTCTTGTGCATAGTTATAATCATTGACAATTGCCCAATCATGTGAGGCTAGTAAGCCTGTTACCTCAGGGCAAAAAAGGGAAATATATAGCTTTCCACCCTCTTCCAAAGAATGATAGAGATCTTCTAATAATACCCTGGCCCTCTTCTTGCTAGAAATCATCTGAAAAGAGCCCATTGCTATAAAAATAGTCGTATACTTCCTTTTAGATTTTAACTTTTCCACCTCAAATAGCTCAACTTTTGGTGTCAGCTTAAACTGCCGTGCTTTATAGCGTAAAAGATCAAGCATCTCTCGACTCTCTTCAATCCCTTCAATATCAAGTCCCTTCTTAAGAAGAGGTAAATATAGGCGTCCGCTTCCACAAGCAACTTCTAGTGCAGCCCCTCTACCTTCTCTGATTACCCTTTCATAGAATCCCAGCTCCTCTTTATTCATTAAGGGACCCCAGTATCTATATAGAGCGCTCATTAAACTCTTAACTACTTTCTTCTTAAACACGATTAACCTCTCCTCTCTCACCCTGCATAATAGCACTTAAGATGCAATTATATTTTATGTTGATGAGTATATACAATAATGGTATGGCTAAATTATACTTATTGATTATAATTAAATGAGGATCATCTTTTATGATGAAACGTTATCTTCCACAAGCATTTCTACTTATACTTCTCTTACTTGTTTCATCATGTACTGACCAAAAGTCTATTGTCTCTGGCATCGATGAAAGAGAAGCTAATGTTATCCTCGTCTTCCTTGAAAGCAAAGGGATCAATGCCACAAAATCTATAGCAACAAGCTCAGGTCCTGGTGGCGACAGCGGACAGAAAAAGTACAATATCATGGTTGAAGAGCACCAAACTACCCTAGCACTTTCCATACTTAATATGAATGGATTACCACACAGACAAGGTACCAATCTATTAGAGCTTTTTGCAAAACAAGGTCTGATGTCCACAGACAGAGAGGAAAATATACGCTACCAAGCAGGTCTCTCATCCCAAATAGCAAACACTATTATGATGATAGATGGTGTAATCGATGCAAGTGTTCAAATTTCTTTCCCAGATTCTACCAGCACCGAGGAAGGTAAACCTGAGCAGAAAATCACTGCAGCTATTTATATAAAACATCAGGGCGTCTTCGATGATCCGAATGCACACCTAGAAACAAAAATAAAACGCCTTCTCTCTGGAAGTGTCACAGGTCTTTCAATTAATGATGTCACAGTGATTGCTGACAGATCTAGATTTACCGATATTAAACTTGATCCCACCTCTGAAATGCTCTCTTCTGAACCAAGAGAATATGTGAAAATTTGGTCAATGGTGATGAATAAAGACTCTGCAGGCACTTTTCGCTCTATCTTTTTTTCTATCCTTATTATCGCCATACTCTTTCTCATGGTGATCGGATGGTTCATCTGGAAACTCTACCCTACACTTAGCAGAAAAGGAGGCTTTCGAGCCCTTCTTCATCCAGAACCCTTTGACAATAAATCTATGAAAGCATCTATGCCCAAAAACGAACCTTCCGGTGAACAGACGGAAGATAGTGAGTAGATCCCATGTCAAGCTTTATTAAACAGGCTGTTGCTCTCAAGCATATCATCCAAGATAAAGGCTCAAAGGAACTTTCGTCTTATGCAGAACTTCTCCCCTCACAACTTCAGCAAGTACTCCTTCAATATAAGATCCCAACAGATCCCGTTAAAGAAGAAATTCTATCACTAAACCACTACCTATATGTTGTTGATTCCTCCTGGATTCTTCCGCTGTTAAAATATTACTCACATGATGAACAGATCCTACTTTTAAGCGCATTTGACAATAAAAACCAACAAGAGATTTTAGCAAAAAACCTCTCTATTGATCTGGAAAATCTAGTCTCTCTTTCCGAGGAAATAAAAAAAACACTACTTTCAGTACTTCTTCATAAGGTCTTTGACACAAAACTACTTCCTCTACCCTATTCCTATCTTTCAGATGATCCACTTAATTCGCTACTTACGCTTAAATCTGAAGGTAAATTTAAAAAGCTCATTTTCTTCCTTGGTCTCTATGACCTTTCTTTTGACCTCAAAAAAATCCTATCAGCTTCAATCATCAAGGCGCTAGATCAGAGCCTCTCTATTGAAGAAAAAAAATTTCTAAGGGAGATCAAAAAAAATAAAATGCTTGTACACTTTAGCGATCTAGGTCTTATCCACTGGGATATGCGAAAAGAATCCTTACACTCCATCTTATTAAAGCGTGGAATAAACCGCCTAGCAAAGGCCTTAAGCGAAAGCTCTCCCCAGCTTATTTGGTATATTCATCACTTTCTTGATCAATCTTATAGTGAACTATTTGAACAACTTAACAAAAGTTTGTCCAATTTAAAACATCACCGTTTGTTAATTAATGAGCTATTAATTACAATGCAGTATCTACGAAAAAATTAAGGCAACACTGTATGCATCTATTTTCTCTCCTTGAGGGCGGCAAGATCACTCTCAACAAGGGTAAGGTGATCCCAAAAGAACAATATAGCAAGCTTCTTTCAGCTCAGGACCTGATCGAAAAAGCAAAACAAGAACAGAAAGATCACCAACTCCACTTGGAAGAGGAAAAAGAAAAAGCTCTAAAAAAGGCAAGAGAAGAGGGGTATCAAGAGGGGCTAGAACAATTCAATGAACATCTCTTCCTATTTAATGATAAACTTAAGTCTCTCCAGCTAAAGATGCAAACATCAATGCTCCCTCTGGTGCTTAAAGCGACAAAGAAAATTATTGGAGAGACGTTAGCCACAAACCCTGAACTAATTACAGATATTGTCATTCAATCTATTAAGTCAGTATCTTCCTGTAGGATGGTAAAAATACTGCTAAACAAGCAGGATATCGATCTGATCGAAAACAAAAAAGAGACAATCAAGGAACACCTAGAAAATCTAGACACTCTCGAAATTGAAGAGAGAAGTGATCTAAATAGAGGAGATTGTATGATCCAAACCGAAAAGGGTGTTCTCAATGCCACACTTGAAAACCAATATAGAGCTCTGGAGCGTGCCTTTGAAAATCATCAAAAACGCTAGACACTACAGATTAATCTCTATCTCTCTGCTATTACTCTTTCTATTCATACAGTGTGATCTTTCAGCAGAACCCACAGATATTATCACCCAAACTGAAGCAATCAGCCAGCCCCCGCTTGTCCAAAAAGTAGCACTCATTGCAGCTCTTGCCATTATGCCCTATGCTGTCATGCTACTTACCTCCTTTATGAAAATGGTTATCGTCCTCTCTCTCTTACGTCAGGCTTTGGGTGTTCAGAATGCACCACCAAACCAGGTACTTAACGGGATGGCTCTTCTAATGGCAATCTACGTAATGTTCCCTACTGCTACTGCTATGTATGAAGAATCTAAAACCTACATTCAGCAAGAAGCCCCTGTACCTAACTCCCCTATATTTGCAGACACGTCTGTAAACTACCTTATTACGATCGTCGAAAAATCAAGAGGTCCTTTGGTAAAATTCCTTACAAAAAACTCTCTTCAAAAACACCGCGACTATTTCTATCAATTGGCCAAGCAAAAATTCCCTCCCGACTGGAAAAGTAAAATCAATTCAAAAGATTTAATTATTCTGATGCCCGCCTATATCACCTCACAAGTCAGAAATGCGTTTGAAATTGGTGTCCTGATCTATCTCCCTTTCTTTGTGATCGATCTTGTTACTTCGAATATCCTACTTGCCATGGGAATGATGATGCTCTCACCTTTAACCATTGCACTACCTCTTAAGCTACTCCTACTCGTCATGGTCGATGGGTGGACACTTCTTGTTCAAGGGGTAGTATTAACTTATAAGTAGGAATTATGTTTAGTACAGAAATTTATCAACTAGCATATAGAGCGCTTATGCTCATCCTTATCCTATCCGCACCACCTATACTTATTAGTATGGTTTTTGGTCTGACAGTAGCTATCTTTCAGGCAGCAACACAGATCCAGGAACAGACGCTCTCTTTTACTGTAAAATTAATTGCAGTCATACTCACCTTAATGATCATGGGAGGGTTTCTCTCCTTTCAAATCATGCAATTTGCATCTACCATCTTTTTGAATTTCCACCGGTGGAGCTAGCCTATGGATGCTGGGCTCATCAATTTATTAGCAAACATCAAGGGTCTTACTGTCAACAATCTATGGAAATATTTTCTCCTAGGTCTCTTTAGATTTGCACCCATTATTGCTCTAGCCCCCTTTCTTGGATCAAAGCTTATTCCCACAATTGGAAGAGCGCTCTTTATGGTTTTCCTCACTCTTATCTTTATGCCAATCATCCTGTTTCACGCAGAACATAAGGACCTTACAACCGTAGCCTTCCTGGGTCTCTCAATTAAAGAGCTACTGATTGGATATATTATAGGTTTTTTTGTTGCCATACCCTTCTATATTGTCCAGTCCACAGGAATTGTTATCGATTACATGAGGGGCTCATCGCAGTTAATGTCGCAAGATCCTACTATGCAAACGCAAACATCCTCAATTGGTATTCTCTTCAACTTTTTTCTTATAGTCATCTTCTTCCAATCTGATGCTATCATTTATTTCTATGACATGATTGCTACCTCATATCTTATGATTCCAGTGGATTCTTTGATCAACCCTAAATTTTTTAATTCACAGATGATATTTTGGCAGCAGGCAGAATCAACTCTTGGCTATCTGTTTGAAACCTCCCTTCAGCTAGGTGCTCCCTGTATATTAGCGATACTTATGGCAGAAATGTTTTTAGGGATAGCAAACCGCCTAGCTCCCCAGGTACAAATTGCTTTTTTAGGGATGGCTCTTAAATCTCTCCTTGGCCTTATCCTGCTGTGGAGCGGTTGGTTTTTCATCCTCAAGCATGCAAAGATCTCACTTTTCGACTGGCTAAAAAAACTAACTGAAATCATTCATAGCGTTATGGTACAATAGTGACTATGAGTGAAAATAATGAAAAATTTAGTAGAAAAAAGTATAAAGATGGTTTTACTACCAATGTAGAATCGGAGAAATTTGCGAAGGGGCTCAACGAATCTGTAATCAAAATGATCTCAGAAAAAAGAGGTGAACCTAGCTTTATGCTAGATTTTAGATTGAGGGCCTACAAAAAATTTCTTACAATGGAAAAACCCTACTGGTCAAATTTTGAACTTCCAGAAATCGATCTTCAAGATTTACGCTACTTTTCTGAGCCTAAAAGCAAACCCAAACTCTCCTCACTTGATGAGGTTGATCCTGAAATCCTTAATACCTTTAAAAAGCTAGGCATACCCCTTGATGAACAAAAACGGCTTATGAATGTTGCTGTTGATGTTGTCTTTGATTCAGTCTCGCTAGGAACCACATTTAATCAGAAGCTTAAGGACTCTGGTGTTGTCTTAATGTCTATCAGTGAAGCTATAAAGGAGTACCCACAACTTATTGAAGAGTATTTAGGCTCTGTTGTTCCTATTGGTGACAACTATTTTGCAGCCCTTAATAGTGCGGTCTTTACAGATGGATCATTTGTTTATGTACCCAAGGGTGTTAAATGCCCTGTAGAGCTTTCTACCTATTTTAGAATTAATGATAAAGAGACGGGGCAGTTTGAAAGGACCCTTCTCATTGCAGAGGATGATAGTAGTGTAAGCTACCTTGAAGGGTGTACAGCTCCAGCCTTTTCTACAAAGCAGCTGCATGCAGCTGTTGTGGAACTTGTAGCCAAAGATAGAGCTCACATTAAATATTCTACAGTGCAGAATTGGTATCCAGGAGATAAAGAGAGCGGTGAGGGTGGCGTCTATAATTTTGTAACAAAACGTGGTAGGTGCCAGGGAAGAGCATCGAAGATCTCTTGGTCACAGGTAGAAGTGGGGAGTGCTATTACGTGGAAATACCCTAGCTGCTATCTAGATGGCGATGACTCACTAGGTGAATTTTACTCTGTAGCCCTTACTAATGGAAAGATGCAGGCTGATACAGGGACAAAAATGATCCACCGTGGGAAGCGTACAAGATCTACCATCATTGCCAAGGGGATTAGTGCAGACAAATCCAATAATACCTATAGGGGCCTTGTAATGGTTGGCTCAGGTGCTACAGGCAGCAGAAACTATACCCAGTGTGACTCAATGCTTGTAGGAAAAGAATGTTCTGCAAGTACTTTCCCCTATATTGAAGGCCACCATAATAATCTTACTATTGAGCATGAAGCTTCTACATCGAAGCTTTCTGATGAACAACTCTTCTATCTTCAATCAAGAGGACTTTCAGAAGAGGATGCAATCCACCTACTTGTAGGTGGATTTTGTAAGAGTGTTCTTAAAGAATTACCACTTGAATTTGCAGCAGAAGCTGAAGAGCTTCTCACACTAAAACTGGAGGGATCCGTTGGCTAAAGAACAATTAAAACTCACAAACCTACATGCAAGCGTAGATAATACAAAAATCCTAAAAGGTTTGTCTCTGATGATAGATCCTGGTGAGACACATGTAATCATGGGCCCTAATGGTAGTGGTAAATCTACCCTCTCTAGAGTGCTTGCTGGCGATCCATCTTATGAAGTGAATGAAGGCCAAATCACCTTTAGTGACAAAGACCTTCTGGAAATGGAACCCTCAGAAAGAGCGTCTTCTGGCCTCTTCCTTTCTTTCCAGCAGCCTTTAGAGGTTCCAGGACTTCGCTGCATTGACTACTTCTATCTGATCTACACTAAAAAATGTGAGCGTGAGGAGACAAAGCCTCTTGAGATTGATCAATTCAAGGAAAAAGTTCTCCTTCCTATGATGAGTAGTTTTTCTCAAAAAGAGGAAGCTTTGCAACGCTCCTTTAATGATGGGTTCTCAGGTGGTGAAAAGAAGAAAAATGAAATCCTCCAAATGCGTCTCTTAAATCCAAAGCTTGTTATTCTAGATGAAATTGATTCTGGCCTTGATGTGGATGCCTTAAGAACAGTATCTAATGATATTAACCAATGGAGGAAAAATTCTGAAGCATCTCTTCTTATCATTACACATTACAATAGGATTCTAGAGTATATAGAGCCTGATGTTGTACATATTATGAAAGATGGGCAGATAGCAGAGAGTGGCACAAAGTCCCTTGCAATAGATGTTGAAAAAACGGGCTATACACAATGAAGACAACACTTAAGAAACTACTCCAAACAAAAAAACAGGTAAAAGAGGATAGCTACTATCCCCACAGAAAACTTGCTAGAGATCTTCTTCTTAAGATGGATCTTCCATCGAGAGCATCTGAAAAATACAAATTTCTTCCCCACAAACGCCTATTATCATCACCATTTAATCTCGATGAGCAACGCATACAAACACCCATCCAAAGAAAAGGTTGCGGCCTTTTTTTTATCAACGGCAAACTTTGTAAAAACAATCTTCCGGATGGTATTCATCTCTTTAATGAAAAGGAGGCTCAGAAGAAATTTTCTTTTATCCTCAACAAGTATAACCACGAGACTCTTGGTAAGGAGAGAGATCTATTTGCACTCCTAAATCATTCTTACCATCAAGAAGCAATGTTACTCTATATATCAGAAGGGGTACGAATCGATGAGGAGATAACTATTTCTCATACAATCACAAATAGTTCTGATGGTGTGATGCCCAAGTTAATTATCATTTCCAGTCAGCAGAGTAAAGCTAAATTCAAGGAAGAGTGGCATACTCCACTGGAATATCTTATCAACAGCCAGCTAGACTTCATCCTTGAAAGAGAAGCAGAGGTAGACTATATAAAAGATGACACCTCTCACCTATCTGATGGGGATCACATCGAAACAATTAGAGGGGTGATCAAAAGAAACGCACAGCTTTTTCTTTGGAGTGGTGGTGGACAAAAGAGATTCCAAAGACAATCAATTCAAATGGAGTTAGCGGAAGAAAAAGCAAGAGCTGATGTCCTTGGACTTTTTGATCTTGCAAAAAATAAAGAAATGCATACGGATATCTGCATAAAGCACCTAGCAGAAGATACCTATTCTAATCAGCACTATAAGATGATCCTCAGAGAAAAGAGCAAAGCAGCCTTTGCAGGGAATATCTATGTAGAAAAGGGAGCAGATCTAACAGATGCATATCAGCTAAGTCAATTCCTTCTCCTAGACCCTTCTGCAAAAGCGTATTCAAAACCAAATCTTGAAATTTATACAGATGATGTTAAGGCATCACATGGATCAACAATGAAGCAGTTTTCAGAAGATGAGCTTTTCTACCTTACCTCTAGAGGCATCACGGAAGAGGAAGTAAAGACTCTCCTGATAAAAAGTTTTGCAAAAGAGATGAAAGATAAATTAGAGAAATAAAGATGGAAGAAGATATACGCAAGCAGTTCCCTCAGCTTCAAATTCACCAGGACTTAGTATATCTTGACAGTGCAGCTACTACTCTAAAACCTCAATCTGTAATTGATAGTATTTCTAAATTCTATACTCATGGATATGCTACAACAAGTAGAGCTGTCTATAGTGCATCGATGAAGGCAACAGAGAAGATGGAAGCTTCCCGCATGGCTGTCAAAGAATTCCTAAACGCGCAAAAAGTAGAGGAGATCATTTTCACACAAGGAACAACCCACAGTATTAATATGGTTGCCTATGCCTATGGAAGAAAACATATCGCTAAGGGTGATGAAATCTTAATTACTGAGATGGAGCATCATGCAAATATACTTCCATGGCAACAGCTATGTAAGGAGGTTGGAGCAACTCTTAAATTTGCTGTTATAGGTGATAACTTTGAGCTTGATATGGAAGATTTTAAGAAAAAACTCTCTTCTAAGACAAAACTTGTTGCTATAACACAAATGTCAAACATCTTTGGTAGTATTAATCCTATCAAAGAGATTGCAAAGCTTGCCCACAGCTATGGTGCTGTTTGCCTAGTTGATGGAGCTCAAAGTACGGCACATTTTTCTATAAATGTTCAGGAGCTTGACGTAGACTTTTTTTGCTTTTCAGGCCACAAGATCTATGGCCCTACAGGCATTGGTGTCCTCTACGGTAAATACCATCTTTTAGAGGAGATGGATCCCTTTGTTACTGGTGGTGATACAGTAGATAAGGTCACAAAATCTGATAGCATTTATTACAGTCCACCAAAAAAATTTGAAGCAGGCACCCCCCATATTGCAGGTGTTATTGGTCTTAAGGCAGCTATTGACTTTCTTAAGCAGCAGGATAGAGGAAAGCTGTTAGAAAAAAAACTTAGCCTCCTAAATACCCTTGCTAACAAGCTTCAATCAAAAAATTCTATTGAGCTATATAACTCTTTTCCACTCAAGACACCCATTCTTACTTTCTACTCCAAAAAAATACATCCTCTTGATCTAGCAACTCTTCTCGACATTAAACAGATTTACTTTAGAACAGGGAAGCTATGCTCACACCTCTCAATGTACCATGCAAAAAGAGATTCTCTCATACGTCTCTCTCTTGGAATGTATAATAACCAGGAAGACATAGATGCATTTCTTAATGCCTTTAATGCGCTCCTCTAGATAAAAATATCAATCCTAGTATAGGATAAAAGCTATATGATCAACACAGATGCACCTCTTCTACTACTAAAAGAATTTATACAAAAAATAGCTAGAGAATGGAACACATAAGATTAGAAGCCTCCATCACTATTAAAAGCCGAGTGTCCTAAAAAATCATGAATCACACGACAAATATAGAAAACAAGTCGATCCATCAGTCCTGGCTAGACCTACTTGTTCAGCTTGTCAATTCGATCTTAACAGAATCATTGTAACCAGAAGTTTTTATTAAAAATATTATTATTAAATATTGACAATCTACAATTATTCTATTAAATATAAATTTACCTAACAAATTTAACCAATCAAGCTTTGGAGAATATAATCATGAAGAAACAATTAATTTCATTTACATTGGGCGCTTTAGCACTCTCAGGTCTAAGCGCATCTGCAGTCGCAACAACCCATAATACGGGACATTCCATGGCCCCTCCATTTACTGACCAAAACGATAATATGGCCTTGATGTTTGAGGCAGCCCTCCCACTGCACGAATATACATATCAAAGTTCACTCCCCGCAGCAAACACAACGGAAGCCCAAGCTGTAAAGACAACCAAGGACCTTACAATTGCTGCGCAGGGATTAAACGTTAGGGCCAATTTTATATTTGGTCAGCATTCTTTTCAATTTGTTAATGAATATATAAAGTTTAAAAAAGACGTTACATTAGACCAAGCTGCATCATTCGAAGCTCATACCCATACTCCTTCGACTGTAAGTACTAGCTCACAAAATAGCGGAGAATTTAGGGCTAATCATTCGATAAATAACACAATGATCGGTACCACACTGACGGGAAATTCTAATTTTACAGTGGATACTGGTGTGGCGATGCACAACACAAAAGCTGATAGTAAAGTCGTTAAATCCACCAATGTAGCGTCTAAAGCAAAAGGAGATCTAAAGGCTAATGGTGGTTATCTTAGGATTGGTTATAAAGCAGAAAAACGTTTCATGACTAATTTCATGTTGAAACCTTCTGTAGGCGTTCTAGCTCGTCACCTGACTTCCAAATCAGATATGCTACTAACAGATGGTAGTAATAATATATCCGCTCAGTACCCACATGGAACAGATGGTAGCTCTACAAAAGGTACTCTTGAAATCGTAGATATAGCTACAGGAATGGAATTAGGTTTCCAGATGCCATCTGATTCTGGGGAAGGTAATGTAGCCAGCATTGCTGTTAGAAATACAATTCCTCTAGCTACACTTGGTAGTCATGGAGAGCTCTACCAACTGTTTCAACCCTCATCAAATTATGAGCTAGTATTTGCTGTAAAAATCAATTTATAGTAGCAAATTTATATATTTTTCCAACAGTGTATAGATCCCTATACACTGTTTTTTTTGTTTCTAACATTATTTAAAGCCACTCTGAATGTTTACTCATTTATAGCGACTGTTAAATATTACAAATAATCTAGGCAAACCAAGAGACAAGTTATTCCTAGAATCAAGCTAAATATAGAAAATAAAGAAACTATTTACAATTGATTTTACTACTATGATGACAATTGCTGATAGAGCTTACCAGGCTACCATAGTTTAATAAAAATATAAATTTATGAAAGGCAAAAATAAATTAGATACCTATAAAATATAAATAATCAATACAGATAAGACAACATCTATGATTACCTTGGGGTAACTAGGACTATTTCATATAAAGAATACTTACCTTTATTTGAGAATTAGAACTAAAATTGCATTGTAAAACTGACTGATACATAGAGCCTTTAATGAAATATCATACAAATTAGCACACCATGTATCCACCTGAAGTCAATATATATCTAGATAATATACCTCTTTATATTTCAGGCTTATTCGCTTTAGCGAAAATAAAATCTAGGTAGAGCTAAAGAACTCTTCACCTATTCCATTTACTATGCTACTAGTTCATACAGAATTTATGTTTATGTTCATCACCCCTACACTATCTATATTTTATATTGTAGATAGATGTGGGATCACATACGAAAGTTATTATAATTAAGGTTATTATTTTTTTTAATATACTATTAAAATAAATTACCTAATTTTAATAAAGCCTTTTAGATGCCAGTGTAAATAAGATAAGGCGTTTATGCAACACTTGCTAACACACCCTAAACCTAATCCGAAATTAAATAATATAAAATTATACATGAATAAAAAAAAACCACATAAAGGTAAATACCTTTATGTGGTTTTGCTTTATTTTAGAAATATTCTAGAAACTGAATGTCCCCGAAGCAGATATAACATTCGCTGCTGTCAAACCGAATGCATTATCATTTGGTGTGGTATCATTTGTAGTTTCCACTGCCTCTTGTCTTAGAGAAATACGTCCAACAAACCCTGAAAATCCATAGTCAAAGTATATTCCACCTAGAATCAGATTATTGTGATCAAATCTTGAATTGTATGCTGTCCTTGATTGAGTTTTTGATGGTGTAGTTCTAGCAGCAGCACCTGAGGTAGCTTTGTAGGATACATCTGAAGTTGATACAGTCTCTTCTGTACTTTTTCCATCCACTACTACTCGATTATAATATTGCATACTAGCCCCGAAAGCCATAGTGTCACTACTATAGAAAATATAATCAGCCATAGGTGCTATAGTAAGAGAATGTGTTTTAGTATCAAAGGTCTTCTTTACTGTGGACGACCCTGCTAACGATTGGGTACCTGTTGCTGTTGCACCACCAAATCCAGTATCATATACATGCTCAGTTTTTCCTTTGTTATGTCCATACCCCATGGTTCCGGAGAAGCTCACACGGTCTGATCCCCCTAAATAGATTCCGTAATTAAGGGCTATGTTGTCATAATCTGTCTTTCCAGACACCTTTTCAACGGGTAAATTAGCAGCAGAGGTCAAAGTAAGTACTGCGTCAGTACCATTAGTAGTTGCGGAACCTGTTGTGTAAGAAGGAAGGCTAGGATGATTTGCCACAAGACTTGTCCCTGTCTGATTAGAGTCAGAAGTTAGTGAAGAAGTTGCCTTTGTTTCACCCGACATGGTCGCCCAACGAGCTTCCCATTTACCATACATGCCGTCGATGCCTATGCTTGCATACATCCCTGTTGGATGCTCAAGATGTTTTGAATCACTTGCCGCTCCATTAGCAAACGCTGTTGTTGTAGTTAGTGAGTCCATTGCAATAGTTGTTGTGCTTTTCTGTATCATTCCAATCTCAACTGTCAAGTTGTTGTTGGCTCTTTCGGCGGTAACCACAACCTCTTCCGCCGTGCCACCTTGAGGTGTTGCAGCAACTGCACTAGCTGCTAGGCCAGACATTGCTAAAGTACTTAATATTCCTACATACGGTAAAATTTTTCTCATTCTATTTTCTCCTGATTAGAGTGATTTTTTTGTTTTTCTTTTTTCTAATAAATTTTATTTATTGAGTCAAACTCTTTTTTAATTAATTGTTAATTGGCAAACACCTGTGTATTTTTTATCTAAAACATAAGCATTGCCTTTAGTGTTAATCCTGTTAATGAAAGATCATGTTTTTTTGAGTTAATATAGGGTACATCGTTAGCATCTAAAAAATTAATCCATATCTGATTTTCCCATCCAGCTTGTAGCGATGCAAAGTAATGATCCCAACGAGATTCATAGCGCAATCCAATGACAAGATCTATAATTTGATTTAAATGATAATTCTTATTCCCATTATTAATAAAGTCAGGCTGCGTAAGATGTTGCCCCTGGAAAGTAGTATGGCTTCTAAAATGATTATAAGGGAGCGAAAGCTTTATATCTCCAAAAATACTAAAAGGCTTATTCACACAAAAGGCCCTTTCCACTCCAAATGCCGGGCCAACACCTCCAAACTTCTGCTTCATGTGAAATGATCCAGGATCATCAGATTCAACTCCACAATTACTCTCATTCACGTAACCCATTAATGAAATATATGGATAGGTAGAGTGCCAATTACCTGTAAAGAATGGCCTTCCCAAACTTAGGTCCCAACGATTAAGCTCAAAATTCCAGTATCCATTACTGAGTGAGCCAGGATTATCAAAACCAAATTTATTCACTAATCCAATACTATCAGGCAATGTAAGAGAGAACTTATCACTATTACTTGTGTTCCAACGATTCCATGTATAATCAAGATCTACCTGCCATCCATCATGATCAACAACCATTCCAATTCCAACTTTAAAACCAGGTTTCGTATAATACTTAGGATAATAAGTTACTCCCTCTGCAGGCATAGATATCTCGGAGGAATTAGAATATGCATAGGATTCACCTGCTGGTATTGCTCTCCAGTAAATAAAACTTGCCGAAGCATAAACATCAACCTGACCTTCCTGGGGCATATGCTTAGGCGGATTAATTGCCACTTGATGTCTTCTTGCAACATCTTCCTCTGCACACAGTATCGCAAAGGACAAAAAGAACAATCTAATAAAAGTCAGTTTATTAAATCTTACAGCTGGCAACTTCGACTCCAATTACAATAAAAAATTGAGTCCTAAGCCTAATCTTTAAAATATATCCTGTCAATAAAACAAATAAAAAAAACTATCTCTATTCACCATTATTACTACCTAAAGGCATAGGTATTAACAGTCTCACCCTTTCTAGGTCATCTCTTGTATCAATGCCATACGTCTTTGCTTCAACATGCCTCATACCGATTCTAAAGCCATCATAGAGAAACCTCAACTGCTCTAAGGACTCCTCCTCAGCTAAAAAGCAGGGCCTTTTAAAATCAATACTCCTTAAAAAATTAGCCGAATATGCATATAATCCTATGTGCATGAACAATCCTTCAGCTGACTTTAGATTCCTTTTAAATGGGATTGTTCTTCTGGAGAAATAAAGAGCTCTCATCTTATTATCACAAACAACCTTCACCACATTAGAATTATTAAGGTCCTTAGCGTCTAGACTGCGCATTAAAGTCCACACATCTTCTCCTGATGTTTCTGATAACAAAGTTTCAATCATTTTCTCACTAACTAAAGGCTCATCAGCTTGCCAGTTAACAAAGATGTTACCATCAATCATATCATTTTTTACTAAGTGGGCGATACGTTCTGTTCCCGATTGCAAATTCTCTGGTGTCATGATCACTTCCGCGCCAAATTTTGTCGCAATCTCAAACACCTCTTCTGAATCTACAGCAATAATCACCTGATCAAATAAGGATACGGATCTAGCCTGCTGCCAAACAATTTCAAGCAGTGTCTTGCCATAAACTTTTGCTAGAATCTTCCTAGGAAACCTACTAGAATTCAATCGTGCTGGGATGCAACAAATCACCTTCTCCATAGACAGCTCTTCTTTATCTTCAGATATGCTAACAGTCTATGACCAAACGCACTTTAACATCTACTATTATCAGTCATCCCCTAGTGAGAATAGTTCAAGTTTAGCTTGTCCGGTTGTTGCTCCTCCTGATGAACTTCGCACTTCGTCTTTTTTGGCTATCTCCTCCTGATCTGCCAGGGAAAGTTTAGATGCAGCCTCAAAAAGCTCGCCTAGTTCGTCATCAGAGTACGCGTCACCAGAATCTTTTCTAGACAAAGGCTGCATTTCTTTTTCGACGGTCCTACTACCAACTGGCACCTGTAATT